>JBBJOD010000199.1:0-8468 GCA_037721715.1 Chitinophagaceae bacterium
TAAGAAACATTAAACTATGGCAATTATCTACTTTGGCTAAGGCGGCGCAAATGTCTAAATCACTGGAGGATAAATTGTCGTTACCACTCCAGACAACGCAATTGATACTGGCTCACAGCAATCTTATTTCGATCAGTTTTCGACCCGCAGAAAGAAAATTCGACGTAGATGGCGCTTATAATATCCGCTACGAAATCATTAAAAAAAGAATTGATAAAGTAAGGATCAAGGATACGAACGAACGCCTCACTCAACCAGGAAAAATGGCTATTGTGTTCTCACAGCCAAAAGAAGCCTTCGAATACAAGGAATACATAGAATTTCTAAAAAAAGAAGGCTTGTTTACAGGCGAGATTGAAAGATACGAATTGGAAGAACTGCAGGGAGTAAGTGGCTTGAAAGCATTAAGAATCGCAATTAATATGGAGCCGGCCCGTAAAGAACCTGGTATACGCGAGGAGCGCATCGTTTCAACATTAGGATCCCTTGGTTAATGTCGTTCCTTAAAGCAGCACCAAAAGGATGAACCCTACCTACAAATCCAGCATAGCTCTCTTAACGATTTAGACTGTTTGCCGCCACCTTTTTGTAAAGGCTTTACACCTCTTTCTCTTTATTCATAGTCAATATATCTACCTGAATGGGCCCTTGCATTTAGGGCGGTAATTTTTACCAACACAAATTGCTTGAATGCCCCGGCCTTGTAATACGGTGCGCCGGCAATAGAAACAGCATCTTTCCGATTGAATCCGGTCAGGGTTTTGTTTGTCTCTTTACTGATTCAAAGATTTTAGCAAAGTGCTGAACAGGGGTTGTTCCCGGGGAAGGTTTCGGCTGGAAAAAAATTTAAGCCATATTTTGCCGTTTGTTAAAATCTCTAAGACGGCAAAGCCGGTAGAGGGCGACGCAAAAATGGTAGATGGCACTTTTTTCACCTGGTCGCTTTTAGAACCGCCCCCACTTACAATATAATATTGTCCCTCATCCCGGATCAGTTGGAGGGTGTGTTCATGGCCGGCGGTGCGGATACTGTATGGATGTGTTTTCAACACTTCGTCAATCGAGCGAACCATTCTTTTGTAGACAGGATGCCTGGTATCCTGTATATTCCCAAACATACCACGTAATATTGGGTAGATAGACCCAATGACCGGAAGAGGTATATAAAGGGAAGGATGGATGTCTGTCAGTGGAAATAGATGTTGTTTCCATGTAAAATAGCCACCATGTTTTCCATTTGTTCGGAACGGGTGATGAGATGCGAATAACAATAATTTATCTCTGTTCCTGAATAGGATATCCTGGAGAGAACTAATTACATCATTTGTAGTTTTGCACTTGCAATCTGATGAAACGCCTGGTTTTTTAAATGGATGTAGCCACCACTGCGTATCCATCACCACAAGCACTATCTCATTGGCCAGCTTGATTTCCACCGGTCCCGGGCAACCATTTTCAGGTACAAAGTGAATATTGTCCTCGCGGAGGCTCTCAATATAATTAAACTGATTTTTTACCTGTTCCCAACCATATTTTTTCCCTTTCTTCCAGTCATGATTTCCCGGGATAAAAAACGCCTGGCTCTTTTTACCCTTTACCACTTCAACCTGGCTTTGCAAAATATGCTGCATGATCGCATAATTCTTAGCTTTTACAGACGGCAGTCCTGCCGGGTAGATATTATCTCCCAGGTAAATCAGCGAAGTACGTGCATCGTCCAGGTTATAGATTGATTTCAGCAAATCAAGTTCAGGTTGTCTGCCACCAGTTAGCTGGCCCGCATCGCCTATCAGCACGATTCGTTGGTTGATCGAGTCGTATTGGGCAAACAACAAGGTGCCTTCAATCAGTAATAGTATGAGGAACAAGATTTTTTTGAAGGCTATAAGCATTAGTTTGTTTTAGCTGGTTCAAATGATCAGTGGGTATTATTTATAGAGACCGGTAGGCAAGTTTCAGGATGTTTGCATTTTTTTTGGATTCATTCGAGATAAACATGTCTCCATTGGGCGTAAAAGCAATTCCTTCAGGTTGTGGAAACAGGTCAACATTCAATAGAAAAGAGTTTTCTATGTTTCCCTGCAGGTCACAAATTAACAAGGTATTACCTATCGAGCAAAGCACGTATAATTTTTGTTCGATAGGGTGAATGGCTGCGGCTGACGGTTTAAGCTCCAGGCGTTTATTGCCTTTATGCAAAGTACCCAGGTCAATGCTGTAGGCCGGCGATTTGCTGAAGCGCAGGTTCTTTAAATTAAAACTGTAGACGTTGATGGTATTGTTTTTTATTTGCCGGCAACTTTTGCAGATCAACAGCAGGTTTTCGCCTGAACTATCGAGGTACAACGACTCAAATTCTGACCCAATATCAACATCGAAATTATACACCGAAGATTTGGCAGTGCTTGCTTCGCGTGAAACTTTGTAGATGGATCCCTTACTGGTAAGGACGTAATAAAAATCTGCATCCATTGTGATATCCTCATAGTCGCCATTGGAGGCAAACTCATGCTCTTGTACAATTTTTCCGGTAGCAAAGTCAACCGTAAAAATAATTCCATCCTCGTCATCTATCGCTACAAAAAGATCATCTTTTACATAATGAATACCAGATATTTCCTGCAGCTTTTTTTTCATGTCGCGCTTTTCTACCTGGCTGAAATTGTATCCAGGCTTTTCAACCAGTCCCGTTTTTGACATGCGCTCTTTATTGTTTATTTCCTTTTTTTCTTTGCAGGCAGAAAGGAAGTATACGCCTGCCAATAAAAAAACAAAACTATATTTTGATAATTTTTTCATGCCCGACTTGTAAAAAAGTGTAAACGGTAACAGATACAAAAGGTATTACAATTTACAACCTTTTTACACTACATTTATTTGTTAAACGCTTGATGCATGACCCCGCAGGATAACAATACGGTGCTTTTAGCCAGGGATTTTGTAATGGCACTTTTTCAGAACAAGATGAGCCCCGCTTTTCGTTTTCATAACCTCGAGCATACCCAGTCTGTAGTGAAATCATGTACAGAAATGGCGGATCATTACAAATTGCCTGAAGAAGAGAGGTTCTCTTTAATACTAGCTGCCTGGTTTCATGATACCGGGTACAGCAAGGTAACAACAAATCATGAAGAATTCAGTTATGCGATAGCCCGTGAATTTACCGAACGTAACAATGTTAATGAACTGATCAGGGATAAAATACGTGCATGCATTACCGCTACACGCATGCCACAGCAACCGGCTACTCTACCTGAGCAGATCATCTGCGATGCAGATCTTTTTCACCTCGGAACAGAATTTTTTTTTGACAAAGCAAAATCCCTTCGGCAGGAACTGGTATTAACAGGAGGCAAGCATATTTCAAAAGAAGAATGGGCGAGGACCAATATTCATTTTCTAGAAACACACCGTTACTTCACAAGCTACTGTACAGAAAGACTTGACGATATCAAAATCGCGCATCTTAGAAAACTAAAAAGAAAATACAGTGTTGAAGAGGAGCCCGTACCTGTGAAAGAAGTCATTCATCACAATCCGTCCTACGAAGCAGGTACCAATATTCAAAAAGACGATGATAAAAAAGATCGAAAAATGCGGATTGAGCGTCCTGAACGTGGAATAGAAACTATGTTTCGCACCACAGGCTCCAATCACCTTAAGCTAAGTGAAATGGCAGATAGCAAGGCAAACATAATCATCTCGGTCAATTCAATCATTATTTCAATTACTATATCTGTATTACTGGAAAAACTGGAACGGTACCCGCAATACATATTTCCTACAACGGTTTTACTGCTGATGTCTGTGCTGGCAATAATATTTTCTATTCTTGCCACCCGTCCTCACGTCACTTCAGGCACATTTACAAAGGAAGACATCGACAACAAGAAAACAAATCTTTTGTTCTTTGGGAATTTTCATAAAATGAACCTTGAAGAATATACCTGGGGAATGAATGAACTGATGAACAACCGGAATTATTTATACGGCAGTATGATCAAGGACATCTACTTTTTGGGTGTTGTTCTTGCGAGGAAGTACCGGTACCTGCGTATTTCTTATAATATTTTTATGTTTGGGCTTGTGATTGCCGTTCTTGCATTTTGCATCGCTTCTTTTCTCACACCCTCCTCTTCGTAAAGAATGACCGGCATCGTTGTAATGATGGAATTGAAAGTATCTTTATTAAACGATATGCCAATGGGTTTGTCTTGTTTCGATGGATTACCTGAACTCATATAAAAGTTTTATCAACAGTCATTACGTTAGTGAAGGCATACGCATGACCGCCGGCATCTTATTGCCTGCTTTTTTAGCGAGTTACTTTAATATGCTTCCTGTAGGTCTGGTTTTTTCAATAGGTGCACTCGCTGTCAGCGGATGCGATAGCGCAGGCCCCATTCACCATCGGCGTATCGGCATGCTGACTTGCAATGCTTCTATCTTCCTGGTTTCTCTTGCTGTAGGACTTACTATCCATTCGCCTGTTATGTTAGGCATCGTTCTGATTACCTGCTGCTTTTTCTTTTCTATGCTGGGTGTATTTGGTGCAAGGGCCGGTTCAATAGGTATTGCCTCATTGCTCGTGATGGTGTTAAATATCGACCATCAACGCCTGGGGTGGGATATACTCTGGAATTCTTTGTATGTGCTTGGTGGCGGCATATGGTATATGCTTTTCAGCCTTGCTTTATACAGCGTACGCCCTTATAAACTCGCTCAGCAGGCACTGGGTGATTGTATACAGAGTATTGCGGATTATTTCCGTACGAGGGCGTCTTTCTATGATAAAAATGCAGCGTACGATACTATCTATCGGAACCTGCTTCAACAACAGATCATTGTGCAGGAAGAGCAAAACCTCTTAAGTGAAATGCTCTTCAAAACACGGGATATCGTAAAGGAATCTACCACAACAGGTAGGATCCTGATTATGATGTACCTCGACGCAGCAGACCTCTTTGAAAGAGTGATGACCTCTTACCACGATTACACTACCCTGCATCGTTACTTTGACGAAACCCCTATATTGAAAAGGATTTATTCTCTTGCCATGGATCTTGCACATGAACTGAACGAAATCGGCATTGCGGTAAAAAGCGGAAAACCCTCCGAAGGAAATCATGTTCTTTGGGAAGACCTCAACAATACAAGGGAGGAGTTTACCCAGTTTCGTAAAACACACCTGAAGCCCTCCAACATTGAAGGATTTATTAGCCTGCGCAGGATACTTGATAATATACAGGATATTGCAGACAGGCTCCAGACCCTTCATCATTATACCACCTACGACCGTAAACTGGCAAAGGGGCCATCTCACTTGATCGATTATAAAGAGTTCATCTCACACCAGGATATTACACCACAGGTTTTTTTCGGCAATATTAGTTTTCAATCAAATATTTTCAGGCATTCACTTCGGGTAGCCATTGCAGTTTTAACAGGTTATATGATCTCAATTTTCTTTAAGATCGGGCACAGCTACTGGATTTTGCTAACCATTGTTGTAATCCTGAAACCGGCTTACAGCCTCACTAAGAGGCGAAATGCCGACCGACTTATTGGTACACTGTGTGGTGCACTAATCGGTGTTTTTTTATTGTACCTGGTTCAGAACACCACAGCTTTACTTGTAATGATGATAGCGCTGATGACTACCAGCTTTATTTTTATCAGGAAGCACTATTTTACTGCTGTGTTATTTATGACCCCTTATATCATCCTGTTTTTTCACCTACTGTATCCCAACAGTTTTAAAACCGTTTTAGCCGATCGTATCATTGACACTGGCATTGGTTCAGTAATAGCTTTCATATCCAGCATCTTCCTGGTTCCTGCCTGGGAACATACCACCATGAGTGCCTATATGACTATGATGTTGGAAGACAATAGCAAATATTTCGAAGTTACTGCAAGAGCATTCGGTGAAACCAGGTCAATAGTATTGAACCAGCACCAGGTGGCAAGGAAGAATGCGCTGGTGGCGCTTGCTAACTTATCGGATGCTTTTAACCGCATGCTGTCTGAGCCTAAAAGTAAACAGTTGGGTATAGATAAGATAAACCAGTTTGTTGTGCTGAACCACATGCTCACTTCCCACATTGCCACTTTGTCTTATTATTTACAGTCCGGTTCTCAACCTTTTCGTTCAAAAGAATTTGTAGTGGTCAGCAAAGACGTCCTTCAATACCTGACAAATGCCATCGCTCTATTGCTGGAACAACCGGTAGAGAAAGAGACAATTAGACACAAAGAGGCGCTGAGGCGCCTGAACGAACAGGCGAACGTGTTGCTAAATAAACGAAAAAATGAATTGGAATCAGGTGAATGGGAGACTGCCACTAAAAAGTCGCTTAGTGAACTTAAACCCGTAGTTGATCAATTCAATTTTATTTATAAGATCGTGGTAGATATTGATAAGGTGGTAAGTTCAATTGTTTCACGCAAGGAGTAGCAGTTTACAACTTTGATTATTCATATTCATTCTTTTCCTGGAAATTGATGGTTGGAGCGGCCGTTTATTCTGGTAACGCGCCGTTATTAGACGAAACAAAATTTCTCGATAGGGTTTAGCAGGCTATCAGTACGGTTCCTGTCAGATGCTGGCAAGCATCTCTTTAAGTTTTGATACCAGCTCCCCTTTTGTGATAGGTATCCCCATTATTTTATTGTACCCTTTCACATCTACCAGGTACAGGTCACGTATGATTTTGATTAGTTGACCATTATTAATTTCTGGTATGAGTACCTGGTCGAAATTATTTAACATTGTTCCCAGGTTTTTAGGGAAGGGACGCATATAACGGATATGGGCATGTGAAACAAGGTGCCCTTCCTCTTGAAGCTGGAACACCGCACTTTTGATAGCGCCATAAGTGCTTCCCCATCCAACAACCAGTATTTTCCCTTTTTCTGTACCGCTGTCTAATTTTTGTTCCGGAACATATTCGGCGATCTTATCCACCTTTTCCTGCCGGATTTTTACCATTAGCTGGTGATTGTCGGGGTCGTAGCTAACATTGCCAGTAATATTTTGTTTTTCGATGCCGCCGATGCGGTGTTCGAGTCCAGGAGTTCCGGGAATAGCCCAGGGGCGTACCAGTTTTTCATTTCTCAGGTAAGGCTGAAAACTTTCTTCGTTGTGTCCCAATTCAGTCTTGTACTTTACTTCAATGGGTGGCAGATCCTCCGCGTTAGGAAACTTCCACGGTTCGGCGCCATTGGCGATATACCCGTCACTCAGGAAAATTACGGGGGTCATATGTTGTACAGCGATGCGAAAAGCTTCATAAACGGCACTAAAACAATCACTCGGTGTAGAAGCGGAGATAATGGGCATAGGGCATTCGCCATTCCTGCCGTAGTACGCCTGTAGCAGGTCGCTCTGCTCCGTTTTTGTAGGCAAGCCTGTAGACGGACCGCCCCGTTGAATATTACAAATTAACAGAGGTATTTCCAGCATTACGGCAAGCCCCATGGCTTCCGCCTTTAGTGCCATTCCGGGGCCGGAAGTTGTTGTCATTCCCAATGCGCCACCATAACTGGCACCAATAGCTGAAGTGATGGCCGCGATCTCGTCTTCGGCCTGGAAAACTTTCACACCAAACGACTTATGCTTGCTCAGTTCATGCAATATATCGGAAGCGGGGGTAATAGGATAAGAGCCCAGGAACAATTTCAACCCGCTTTTTTGAGAGGCTGCTATCATTCCATACGCGGTAGCTTGGTTGCCCATGATAGACCGGTAAACGCCTGGTTCCATTTTGGCTTTCTCTACCCGGTAGGTTGTAGTAAATGTTTCCGTGGTATCACCAAAATTATAGCCTGCCTGCAAGGCCCTTATATTACTCTGGAGTATCACATCCTTTTTTCCAAATTTCTCTTGCAGAAATTTGCGGGTATGATCTATAGTTCTTCCGAACATGAAATACAGGAAACCCAGCACGAACATGTTCTTGGCCCTGTCTTTTTCTTTTGTGCCCAGTTCAAATTCCTTTAATGCTTCGCGTGTCATGCGGGTGACATCGATTTTTATCAGCTCATAACTCACCAGGCTATCATCTTCTATAGGGTTTATTCCGTCAGGGTAGTTTGCAAGCCGGAGGTTTTTAGCGTCAAAGCCATCTGTATTGACGATAATTTTTCCGCCTTTCTTCAGGCTTTTCAAGTTTGTTTTAAGTGCGGCAGCATTCATGGCTACAAGTACATCACAATCATCACCCGGCGTAAATATCCTGTCGCTGGAAAATCGCAACTGGTACCCGCTAACACCGGGGAGGGTTCCCTGTGGCGCTCTTATCTCGGCAGGAAAATCAGGAAATGTGGCAAGGTCAATGCCTAATAACGCGGTACTGTTGGTAAACTGGCTGCCGGTAAGTTGCATGCCATCACCACTGTCACCGGCGAACTTGATTACAACATCCTGAAGAATTTCCTCTTTACGACTCATGCTTCATATAGAGTAT
>JBBJOD010000200.1:0-8464 GCA_037721715.1 Chitinophagaceae bacterium
GTAACATTGCCCGGCGCTTCCGGCTTTGGATCGTCTACACAAAACATCGGCGAAGTGGAAAACAAAGGTTTTGAATTGGGTATCAATTCAGACAACGTTCTAAGTAAAGATTTTCAATGGCATACCGGGTTCAACATAAGTATGAACAGGAACAAGGTGTTATCATTAAATTCCGGTGCTGTAAGAATTGCCAACTCAGATTTCCAGGTTACCCAGGTGGGATCGCCTATTTCAAGCTTTTTCCTGCTAAAAGTAATCGGTATCTTTCAAACAGCTGATGAGGTGGCGAAAAGCCCCGTGCAACATCCACGGGTAGTGCCTGGCGACCTTAAATTTGAAGATGCAAATAAAGACGGAAGAATTACAACTGCTGACAGAACATTGACGGGTAGCCCCTGGCCAGACTTCACCTGGGGTTTTGATAATAAGTTTTCTTATAAGAGCCTGAGCCTGAGCGTTAGTATCAATGGAACACAGGGAAACAGCTTGTTCTTCAGCGGGGGAAGTGTTGTGCTGAATGCTGCGGGTGTTCAAAATCAGCTGACGGTTGTTGCTGACCGTTGGAAATCACTGACGGACCCTGGAAGCGGAGTTGTTCAGCGGGCGATTCGTAACGATTATGCATTTGGCATCAGCAATACTTCACGCTATCTATTTGACGGATCATTTGTTAAAATAAGAAACATAAACCTTTCTTATAATTTTCAGGCGGCATTCATAAAGCGCCTGAAATTGCAATCGCTCTCCGTTTATGCCGACGCGAGCAACGTCTTTGTCTTCACCGATTATCCAAGCTTCGATCCGGAAGGCAGCACGAGTGGTGATAATATTTCTAAAAGTGGGCTGGATTTTTTCTCTTATCCCAATCCCCGCATTTTTTCATTGGGCGTTCGGGTTGCCTTTTAAATTACTAAAATCTATTGTATGAAATATAAATTTTTAATGCTGCTGTTTGCCATTGGGGCACTGTCTTCCTGCAAAAAATTCCTGGAACTGACGCCGGAATACCAGATAAGCTCTGAAACTTTTTTCACTAAAAAAGCCGATTTTGATAACGCGTTGGTCGGCGCCTATAGCACCATGCGTGGCATGTATACAGGTGGAACCAGCATGTACCAATCCGAACTGGCAACAGACAATGCTGAAATCTCCTGGTCGTCTCCTACAACAGATGAAATGCAGTTTGACCAGAATGCGCTTACCGCTACCAATGCGCAGGTGAGAAATATATGGAACATATCCTTGTATACCATCGCCCAGTGTAATACCATACTTAACCGCATAGATGCCATTGATTTCGATACACCCTCGAAAGATCGTATCAAAGGAGAAGCAAGATTTTTGCGCGCCTACAGTTATTTTTACATGGTGCGCCTGTTCGGCAACGTGCCTTTGACTGACAGGGAATTCAAAAGCCCGGAAGAAATTTTATCAGCCGACCTTACTTTGCAACCAAAGGATAAAGTATACGAAGTGATTGTCAGCGACCTGCTCAGCGCCGAAACACTTCTTCCAGCGGCTTTAAATACAGATAAAACAAGGGCTTCCAGGTCTACAGTTAAAACTTTACTTGGAAAAGTATACCTCACCCGACTGGATTATGCAAAAGCTTCAGCTAAGCTGAAAGAAGTGATTGATGCCAACCAGTATTCGCTGGTGAGTGCCTACAGGAACCTGTTTACTAACGGTAACAATAACCTGCAGGAATCTATTTTCGAGGTAGAATTTGTGTCAGGCAAAAGCCTGGGAAATAGTTTTTCGGCCTTGCTGACTCCAGCCATTACAAGCATGGCCATCTTCCCTAATAACCTGCAGGGTTCAGGCAGAATTGTTCCAACGCTTGATCTGATCAGGGCCTATGAAGCAGGTGATACCAGGAAAGCCGTTTCTGTTAACGATTCAGTGATGCTCATCAACGGGCAAAAATCATACAGCCGGTATGGTCTGAAATTTGTCGATTTCAGGGCGGTAGACCTAGCCGATGGAACAGTTACCTATATTTTACTCAGGTATACCGATGTGTTACTGATGTATGCCGAAGCGCTCAATGAACTGAATAGCACCGCAGCAGCGCGCGACCTGGTAACACCGGTTAGGGCTCGTGCCGGGCTGGCACCCCTGCCTGTATTAGACCAGGCCGCTACCAGGCTTGCCCTTGAAAAGGAAAGAAGGGTTGAATTTTTATACGAGGGCCACCGTTGGTTCGACCTCGTTCGCACGGGCAGGGCAAAAGCGGTGCTCAATGCACATTATGCCAGCCAGGGACTTAATTTCTCGGTAGAAGATTACGAATTGATTCTTCCCATACCTCAAAATGAAATCGACCTGAATCCTTCGGTAAAACAAAACCCGAATTATTAGGGGGATGATAATGAAAACATGACAGGGCTAACGTAGGCCGACAGCTCTCAGCCCAACTTAATACCATGAAAAAAAACCTGACGAAATACTCGCTTGCTATTTGCCTGTTCAGCATGCTTCACCTGGTAAGCTACTGCCAGCTTGCTGCGCTGGAAGGGACGTCATCCATAAAAGGTAAACCCTTTAATAACATCACACTTGAATCGTCACTCAAGCCCTTTAAGAAAAACGACAAGGAATACATCCGCGCCGTTGCCAGGGAAATGTTTACGCAATGGTTCTCGCTGTTAAGGCACGCCGATACGGTTTCAGTGATGTTGTGGACGGGAGATGGTTCTGAGATCCTGGACTACCGCGGCAGCCTTATCCAGCCACTGGAATGGGCGAAGTATATGGGTAATCCCAATACAGAACATGCTGTAGGTTCAGGACCGGCGTCTTTGTCACTGCATGAAAGAGCTTTTGTATATATGGAAAACGCCCCGAACTTTTCATATGGTGATCTGCGTTTTATTATTCAAACGTTAAAAGAAGCGGGACAGAATATAACGGGTAAGCCCATTCGCATTGGCGCTACTTTCGATCCTGGCCCTGAATTCGCGAAATCGGATTTTAAATACAACAGGCATACCGAGATTTTAGGCGGCAATGCCATGGGACATAAATCGTTTGTGAGTTGCTATTCAACACTGAATGCTGATACAGTATCTTACGCCGGTTTTCCGAAAGGTATTCCGGCAAATACACCATTCGGTACTTTTTTCGGGCGCCAGAGCCAGCACTTCCTGACAGACCTTGGATATGATTACATATGGTTCAGTAATGGATTTGGCTACGGCGTAGAAGCATGGAACTCTACCGGCGCCATATTTACCGGTAAGGGATTTGAAAAAGAAAAGCTCAATGATACGCGCCAGATGATCGGTAACTTCTGGAAACTTTTCAGGCAGCAATGCCCGGTTTTCAGGATAGAAACAAGAGGCACTAACTTGTCTGCAGGTACCGACCTGGCGAGGGACGGGGTTGATCTGAAAAATCTATACGAAGGAGGTTACAATATGCTGCCACCTCCCAATTCTCCCTGGGCTGCTCTTGATGGAGATTTCGGATTGGAGATGGCGGGGTATATGTCCCGTATGGCCGAATTGCCCGATGAGAGGTTCATATTCCGCTATTATACTCACGATCCCTGGTGGGTAAACAGTCCCTGGCTTGACAGGTATGGAAGCGAGCCGCATGACATTTACTTACCCATGTCGGTGTCAAGGATAAACAAAAACGGGGAAATACGTGTGCCTACCCACCTTAACTTTCTCACCATAGATAACACATTTGGTGATATGCCGGCCGAGGTTCCGGATGAGGTGATTCCTCATATTCTAAAAGCAAGGTACGACATGCCTACTGCACCCGGCCCCCTGGTATGGGTGTACCCGTTTGATGAATACCACGACTGGGCCTATACGCAGCAGGACAGGCTACCGGAAATTTATTACGGAGACTGGCTGATCCGCCAGGCAATCAACAACGGGTTTCCGTTAAATACGATCGTCTCTACCACCTCTTTCCAGTCAGCCACAAAAATAAAACCTGCATTGTTCAATGAATCTGTGCTGGTTTCCATTGTACCACCTGAAGGGTCACTACTGGAGAATGCCTTGATCAGCCATGTAAAAAATGGCGGGAAATTGCTAATTTATGGCCCCTCTACGCATGTTGGAAAAGAATTCGCGGCCTTCCTGAATCTGCAAAACAACAAAGCACTGGAAGGTGAATTCACTATTTCATCTCTTGTAAACCCAGACCGTTTGGAAACTGGCTTTCCAGGTAAGATTCTACATAGTTTGCTTTTTTCTGGAGGAGGCATCACCAGCAACCTCGGAAACAGAGCAGACGCCGGCACAAAGATATTAGCAACCATGAAACAACCTGGCAATTCGCGCGACGTGGCATGGGTAAGAAGGCTTCCCGGATGGAACGGTGGAGCAGTTGCTTATGTAAGAGGAACCAATTCAAGTTCTTTCAAGGGCGGTAAATTATTAACGCCGGATGATCCGCAGAAATGGTTTACCGGCCCGCTTTTGCTGCGTTATGCCTTGAATGAATTTGGCATCAATTATAATATAGATAAGCGCGATCCTGCGATAAAAAGTCCTGTACTTACCATAGGCAGAAGTAACAACGGGTTTTTCTTTTCAGGTTATTCTCCTAACTCAACTGTTGTGCAACGGTTTCGGTTTCCGCAGGGCGCACCTGTCTTAACAGGTGTCGAAACCAGGCTCGACAACGGAAATTCTACCTATGCTTTCCCTACGGCCTGGCACAAGGAATGCCGAATTTTTGTCACGCAGCAAGACGGTATCATCTCATGTAAAGAAGCATATTCCGGTCAGAGGGAGGTAAGCCGGAGATTGCATTTAACCGGATTGAAAAATGCGACAGTGCGGATCTATCCTGAAGAACGTATTACAGATGTACAATTACAGGTTTTCCTTAATTCTGCTTACCCATGGCAGAAAGGACGGCTGGCATATAAGATAGGAGATAAAAAACTCGGTTATCATTTTGTTGTTGAAAATGTTACCGGGGAACTGGGTGTAGCCTGGTAAACGGGTGTTTTTATTTGGTAGCATTGGTAGATGTAGTGACACTTATGCATGGTCGTCAGTGGATGGTGAGAGCACCAATTGGGGGAATTGGTATTTGAGAACACCGGCCACCGGAAGCAAAGCATATCAACCAATATTATGTAATCATCTCTATATGAATCATACTTCAAAATTATTTATCATCTTATTTGCTTTCTTTCTGTTTTCCTGGGCGCATCGCTCACAGCAGAACAGCAACGCAGTTTATGAGCGTTTAAGAGAAGGCTTCTCCAACCCAACTGCGGAGGCCCGGCCCAAAGCTTACTGGTGGTGGCTCAACGGAAATGTAGATACCGCCAAATTAATGGATGAACTATCGGCCATGAAAGATGTTGGCGTCGGCGGAGTAGATATTTTCGATATCGGTGCAAGGGCTCCAAATAATCCTGACAAGATGATCCCGGCCGGACCTGCTTTTATGGATCGCCAGTCCTTGGCTACCATTATTAAGGTAATTAAAAAAGCCACTGAATACAACATGGAAGTAGGTTTGAACCTGGCCAGTAGTTGGAACGCTGGTGGTAGTTGGATAAAACCAGAACACGCCGGTAAATCACTGTATCGTTCAACCATCACTGTAGAGGGGCCAGGTCAGAAAAAAGCCATTGTCCCTTTTCCTGAGATTTCTGCGCTTGATGAAAAAGGCAAGAAGCGCGTGATAGTGTATGATGCAAATGGCAAACCGGTTTATTATAAAGAAGTAGTGGTACTTGCATTGCCGGCAGACAAGGCCCCCGGATACCATGATACGTCCAGGATCATCAATGTTTCCGGATATTTTAATGGCAGCAACAATGAATTAACCTGGAACGTTCCTCCCGGAAAATGGGAGATACAGCGCTATGTGTGTTCAAATTCTGGTGAGCAGTTAAAATACTATAGTGATAGTTCGGCCGGTCCCATCATTGACCACTTTGATTCCACGGCGACCAGGGTTCATTTTATGCATTTCATTAACCTCTTGCAGCCGGTGTTAGGCGACTTTCGAAAAACCGCGTTGAAAAATTTCTACCTTGCAAGCTTTGAAGCTACCGGGTCTGTATGGACAGAATCACTGCCAGTGGAGTTTAAAAAATTAAACGGTTACGATGTCTACAAATTAATGCCATCGTTATTCAGTAAACAGGTTTTCGATTCACTGGTAAATAGAAGATTTAAACACGACTTCGACTTTGCTATTTCAGAATTAATGATCAGGAATCACTATGGTAAGGCAAAGGAGATCGCAAATAATTACGGCTTAAAACTTATCTCCGAATCGGGTGGCCCGGGCCCTCCTTTGCACAATGTTCCGGTAGAGGGAATTAAGGCGCTCGGTGCCCTTGACATACCGCGTGGTGAATTCTGGAACAGGCATGCTGTATATGACCAGGACAGCATCGATCTCCTGATGCTGGTTAAAGAAGTGTCCGCTGCAGCGCATATGTATCACCGCAAAATTGTAGAGGAAGAATCATTTACTAGTTTTCAACACTGGACGGAAGGCCCCTCGGACCTGCGCCCGTTGGGTGACCGGGCGTTTTGTGAAGGTATGAACAGGGTAGTGATTCATGGTTTTAGTCATAACCCCGCCAAGTACGGATATCCTGGAATAGTATATCATGCAGGTACCCATTTCAATAATAAAAATCTCTGGTGGTCTAAAGCAAAGCCGTTCACAGATTACCTATCCCGCATCTCGTACATAATGCAGGAAACAAAGTTTGTTTCAGATGTGCTTTATTACTATGGCGACAAAGTACCGAATTTTGTAACCCCAAAGAATACACGCTTTGCGGTTGCACCGGGCTATGACTATGATATCATTAACACCGACGTATTATTGCGTGAGCTGTCAGTCAAAAACGGGATGCTCGTATTACCCGGCGGCGCTTCCTTCCGCATACTTTACCTGGGAAATATGGAAGAGGCAAACCTTGACGTTGTTAAAAAACTCAAGGAGCTTGTTGCGCAGGGAGCGATTATCACCGGGGTAAAGCCATCAGGGGCGATCGGGCTGCTCAATCAGCCGGGTGCTGACAAGGCCATGAATAAACTGGCTAATGAAATATGGGCAGATGAGGGCACCGCTTTTATGCCGGGGCTAGCTAGCAACAGGAAAATTTTAAATGATACCAAGCCTGTCACCATCCTACGAACCTTCCAAATTGTACCAGATTTTAATTACAAGGATAGCGAAACCGGGCTGCTGGATTTCATTCACCAGGAAAAGGATAACCTGCATATCTATTTCATACGGAACACCACAGATCAGCGGGTGTCCAGGCTATGTTCTTTCCGCCAGCATAATAAAATACCTGAAATCTGGGACCCGGTTTCCGGCAGCGTGTATCCGGTCAATATTTTTAACGACAGTGTAAAGCAGGTAAGCATTCCAATAACCCTTTCGCCTTACCAGTCGTACTTTGTTGTCTTCCGGGATCAAAAACCAGGCGCCCATCACAAAGCTATTGTTGACGCTACTGGTAATCCACCTTTCATTAATTATACAAGCGCCGGGATGGAAATACTTGAAAGAGGTACATTTGACCTCCAAACAAAAAATACCAGGCAGAAAATTGCAGCAGCTCCTGATTCGATGTTGATAGAGGGTACCTGGAAGCTTACCTTTGCTAAGGGCTGGGGCGCCCCTGATTCAGTTACTGTGCCTGCTCTTACTTCGTGGACAGAATCAGCAATCAATGGGATCAGGTATTTCTCCGGCACCGGCACTTATGGCAAAGTATTTCGGTATAATAAGGCAGGCTCAGATAACAGGAATCAGGTTTACCTCGACTTAGGTGATTTATCAAAAATTGCAGAGGTATGGCTCAATGGCGAATCGCTTGGCATAACCTGGACAAAGCCTTATGCATTTGACATCACCGGCAAAGTGAAGAATGGCGATAATACATTAAAGATTGAAGTGGTCAATACATGGTCTAACAGGTTAGCGGGTGATGCTGTAACCGGAGAGAAGTTTACCAGTACTAACCTGGGGAGAGGTTCCCAGGGAGTTGCCTGGGCGCAGTCTCCGCTGATCCGTTCAGGTTTGTTTGGACCTGTTACCATAATAAAAAGGCGTTTATTGTAGGAGTGCATTTCAAATAAGACTTTTAATTAATTTACCTTTATTACCTGGTGTGTAATCGTAAACAGCATGAATAGATTCTCTAATCGACTCGATACAAAAAGAGTGAAAGCATTATTGCTCTGTTGTTCATTTATATCGTTTATTGGTCTCAGTACTACCAGGGCGCAGGATGCAGATTCAGCTTACCTGTCTAAAGTAAAAAGCGAATTAAGGGCTGTATGGCCCTCTAACCGAACAGTTACACTGGTCTTTCACGGTCATTCTGTGCCGGCTGGTTATTGGAATAACCATGAAGTGCATACGCTGGAGTCTTACCCTCATCTTGTACTTGAAAAGCTGAAAGCAAAATACCCTTTTACACCGGTGAATATAATTGTTACAG
>JBBJOD010000201.1:0-8392 GCA_037721715.1 Chitinophagaceae bacterium
TTAACAGATTGATTTCAATTTCGAGCTTTCACAATTTGGATGGCAACGTACCAGTATTTTGTTTGCGGAGGTAACTGTAATCTTAAAGAGGCATTGGACAAATTTCTGTTAGATACTGTACTTTTACAGCAGCATGCATACTTTTAAAAAATCGCTGGGCCAGCATTTTTTGCAGGATGAGAACATTTGCCGTAAAATAGTAGCGGCCCTGCAGGAAGATGAATTTTTAAATTTGATTGAAGTGGGTCCCGGTGGTGGTGCACTTACGAAATACTTGCTCCAGGTAGAACACATCAACTTCAAAGCAGTAGAACTGGATGCAGAAAAGGTAGAATTTCTTATCAAAGCATATCCAAAGATCAACGATCGGATACTTAACAGGAGTTTTCTTGATATTGAAAAGCCATTTAATTCGTCGTTCGCTATCGTCGGAAATTTTCCTTACAACATTTCTACCCAGATACTCTTCAAAATCCTTGAGTGGAAAGAAGATGTAACTTGTATGGTTGGAATGTTTCAGAAAGAAGTAGCTCAACGGGTGGCGTCAACTGAGGGCAGTAAGGTGTACGGCGTGCTCAGCGTATTGGTACAGGCATTTTTTACCGTTGAATATCTTTTTGAAGTGCATGAGAATTGTTTTAAGCCACCGCCAAATGTAAAAAGTGCTGTTATCCGGTTAAGGCCGCTACAGCACAAGCCCGCTATCAGGAGCGAGCGTGCTTTTTTCGTGTTGGTTAAAACTGCGTTTAACCAACGACGGAAGATGTTACGAAATGGAGTTAAAAGCTTGTTTGATTCTGAAACTTTAACCATGGATATTTTTAGAAGAAGAGCCGAAGACCTTGGTGTTGAAGAGTTTGCTGCACTTACCTTCAAGATGCTACAGGCCGATCCTTTGAAAAAGGCATAAATTACCCCACATGAAAAAAGCGCTGATCACTGCCAAAGTTCATCAATACTTGATAGACGAATTAACCGGGAAAGGCTATGAGGTAATTTGTTTGCCCCAGGTAACTTACGAAGAACTGCAGACAACCATTGCAGATATTGAAGGTTTAATTGTGACTACCCGTCTTAAAATTGATAGGAATATCCTGGAACGTGCGCCTCTTTTGAAATGGATTGGCCGCCTCGGAAGCGGGATGGAGCTGATAGATGTTGCTTTTGCCGAAAGCAAAGGAGTAACCTGTGTTAGTAGCCCGGAAGGTAACCGGAATGCTGTTGCCGAACATGTGTTGGGAATGCTGCTAAACCTTATGAAAAAAATCACCCTCAGTGCTGAAGAAGTGAAACTTGGCAAATGGATACGTGATGCAAACAGGGGAACAGAATTAACGGGCAAGTCCGTTGGCATCATTGGTTTTGGTAATACGGGAAGGGCGCTTGCTAAATTGTTAGGTTCATTCGATGTAACCATTCTTGCTTATGATAAGTATGTACACGATTTTGAGCGCGAAAATATCAAAGAAGTAAATCTTGAAGAGATACAGCGGTATGCAGATGTAATCAGCTTTCATGTACCGCTTACAGACGATACTTTACATATGGCAAATGATGATTTTTTTAATGGCTTGCAGCGGCAACCGTATTTCTTCAATGCCTGCCGTGGAAAAGTTCACGATACCGCTGCTGTGATAAGAGCATTGCAAAACAAAAAAATTACTGCAGCCGGGCTTGACGTTCTGGAGAATGAAAAGCTAGAAACTTATAGCGCAGATCAAAAAGAACAACTCGACTGGCTGACTTCTCAAAATAATGTTATTGTAACTCCGCACATTGCAGGTTACAGCCATGAAGCTTTCTACAAAATGGCCAGGGTAATTCTCGAAAAGCTGGATAAAAGGCTTTGAATGTAGTGATGGCTTAGTGGTAATTGGCTTTGAGTTGACCCACAGCAGGGTTCGCCAGTTACTTTATTTAGAAGCAAAGGGGTATCATGAACTTACCTGACAGGCTTGTAGTATTCCGCGGGATTATTTAACACCTTATTCCATTGCCGTTGATACATCACCCTCCAATGATCGTCTTTTACAATGCGCCAGCTGATATTATCCAGTTGTTGTTTTATAAATATTCTAAGTTCAGGATGAATGTAAAGGGGATGCAGGCAATGCCAGTTTTTGTCGGAAATGAAATGCTTCCAGAAATCAGTAAAATCTGCATAGTTAGATTCGGTATTCTCTACGCGGTCGGTTTCCAGATCACTTGAGCAGTAGTGATAGTAAAAACTTTTATTGTTGTCATTAGAAGTTATCAGGTACAACGCCCCGGCACCTATTTCGGAGGCAATATCAAAATACAGTTCTTTTTCCATAGTCGATCGGAAGAAATTACTCCCGCACTCAAATATATCTTTAAATAGGCAAATGCGTGTTTTACATTACACCTATGATCCTGAATAAGTTACTGCTAATACTATTACCAGCTATTATGTAAAAACAGGTCGTAATAGGTACCGGCGGTCACTTAGTCGACTATTTATTGACTTATTTATTATTTTTTTTATATTTGCAGGTATGCAACGCCTTGGTTTATCGCTGGGGCGTTGTATTTTTTTCTAAAGTCAGAAGGTAACGGCTTTCTGTAAATAAAAGGAGAAAGTTATGAGTGATTTTAATTATGTTTCAAAAGAAGCATTTGAACAAATGAAAGCGGATCTTCATCGTATGAAATCGGTTGATCGTCCGGCGGCTTCCCGTGCAATAGCAGAAGCCAGAGAGAAAGGCGATCTGAAAGAGAATGCCGAGTATGACGCTGCCAAAGAAGGCCAGGGAATGTTAGAGGCAAAGATTCAACAAATGGAAGGGGTACTTTCAAACGCACGAATTTTGGATGCAAAAGACATTGATATCAGTAAGGTGAGTCTGCTTTCAAGGGTAACCATTTTGAATATGTCAACCAAAAAATCAGTCACCTACCAGGTGGTAGGCGAGAAAGAAGCTGATCTTAAAGCGGGAAAAATTTCTGTCACCTCACCGATAGGCAAGGGGTTGTTTGGTAAGCATGTCGGAGAGGTTGCCGAAGTAGTTGCCCCAAATGGTAAAGTAAAATTTAAAGTTGAAAATATAACCCTGTAGCAAGGTGTAATAAACATCATGCAGATCTGCCAGGGTAAATCCCTGGCTTTTTTTATTTTTGTCACCTTGTACAAACAGATCAATAAAAGCTCATGAGTATATTTTCTAAAGTAATTTCCGGACAGGTGCCATCCTATAAGATTGCTGAAAATGAACAGTTCTTTGCCTTCCTTGATATTCAGCCTTTAGTAAAAGGTCATACACTGGTGGTTCCAAAACTGGAGGTTGATAAGCTGTTCGATCTGCCGGATGAGTACTTAAGGCAGATGCTGATTTTTGCCAAACCTATTGCTGCGGCCATCGAAAGCGCGTTTGATTGCAACAGGTGCGGGATTTCTGTAATCGGGCTGGAAGTACCCCATGCCCATATGCACCTGATCCCCATAAATTCAGCAGATGACCTGAATTTTACCCGTGGCAAAATAACACTGTTGAAGGAAGAGTTCATTGATAGCCAGCAAAGAATTCTAAGTTACCTGTAGTTTTCGGGTGATGATACTACTTACATTAGTCCATATTCCTGCTAAGTAAACAAGATTAAGCTGCAACTGCGATCTTTTGCCGAGCGACAGATGCAAATGGCGAAAGGTGCTGCTCAACTTACCGGTTAATGATACGAGAACTGTTGTTTCGTAAAAAATCATCCCAACCTTTGCCTTTGCCTTTGGCTTTTATGCTTTTGAAAGGCGAGCTGCTCTGGAAATGATGGCAGACAGCGACTGCCAATGCATCTGATGCATCGAACCCGCTGGGCTGTTCCGTAACAATAGTAAGATGTTGAAGCATTTTCCAGACCTGCTCTTTGTCTGCATTGCCGTTACCGGTGATAGACTGTTTTACTGTCTTCGGTGAGTATTCTGTTACTGGGATAGAGGCCTGCATAGCCGCTGCAATCGCCACACCCTGCGCCCGTCCGAGTTTTAACATGCTTTGTACATTTTTACCAAAAAAAGGAGCCTCAATGGCAAATGTATCAGGCTTGAATTTTATGATCAGGTTAGCCACACGGGCATGGATCAGCTGCAGCCTTTCATAGGCATCTTTTTTGGTGCTTAGCCTCAAAACATCCATCTCCAGTAAAATTATTTTGCTTTCTTTGACCTCGATGATACCATAACCCATTACTACGGTGCCCGGGTCGATCCCTAAAATTATTTTTGATGGCTTATGCAAAGAGACCTTATTTTTGAACGAGGAAATGCCGCGTTTGAACAAAAATATCAAAATCTTCTTTAATTACTTCTTTGGTTCTCTACTGTTTATCTGGCTTTCTTACTCAATTTACGACCAGGTAAAAAATCAACCCCATCTTGAGTTGTCATGGAACAAGATAAAGTCATCTTTGAACGGAGAACAAAGCTGGATGTTTTGGGTTGTTTTATTTTTAATGATGTTCAACTGGGGTGTTGAAGCACGTAAATGGCAGGTCTTGTTAAAAAAGATTGAAACCATGAGCTGGTGGCGCGCTTTCAAAGCCACTTTAACCGGAGTGGCATTTGCTATCAACACACCGAATCGTATTGGCGAATACGGAGGGCGAATTTTATATGTGCATGAAGGCAATCGTATCAAGGCTGTTTCGTTAACATTGGTAGGGAACATGAGTCAGATACTGGTTACCATGATATCAGGTTGTGGCGGGCTTATCTTTTTGTTAAGTAAGGCCGGTGCACAGAAACCGTTGTTGAACGCCGGGTCTTATATGTTCTGGATACAGGTAATGTTCTATGTTGTAAGTGTATTGTCTATCATAGGGGTTCTTGTATATTTTAAACTTGGATGGCTGGTAAGATGTTTTGATAAAGTACCACCATTTTCAAAAATCGCAAATTATATGGAAGTAATGGAAGAACTCAGTTTCTCCATTCTTTTACGGGTATTTAGTTTATCGTTTATCCGATACCTGGTGTTCACCTGCCAGTATATTTTAATGATCCGGCTGATGCAGGTGGAGGTAACAGTATGGCAGGCTTTTTGGCTAATCAGTGTAATATATCTGGTCCTGTCAATAGTACCCACTATAGCTCTTGCAGAGATAGGGATAAGAGGTAAGGTAAGTATGGAAATCTTTGGTTTATTTAGTATTAACAACATTGGGATACTTGCGGCTTCTGTCGGTATTTGGGCGATCAACCTGGCCGTTCCTGCTTTGCTGGGCAGTTTACTAATTTTGAGAATTAAAATATTTAAAAATAGATGAGGCAAACCCTGTTGAGTATCCTGATAGTACTTGGGCTTAACTTACCTTTAAATGCAGGAGATGATTTTTGCGGTCTAAGAAACACTACTTTCCAGTCAGGCGAGACGCTCACTTTCAAAGTTTATTATACACTTGGCATTTACGTAGCCGCAGGAGAAGCGAAGTTTACTGTTAACCTTGAACGAATGAACAACAAGCCGGTGTACCACATAACCGGTGATGGAAAGACCTTTAGCTTTTACGACAGTTTTTTCAAGGTGCGTGACAGATACGAATCATATATCGATACTGCCACGCTTCAGCCATTGAAATTCATTCGCAATGTGTACGAAGGTGGGTATAAAAAATACGAAACGGTATCGTTCAACCAGAGTACAAACACCGCGGTAAGCGGGGAGGGTACCATTAATGTACCTAACTGCATCCAGGATGTTATGAGCGCATTATATTATGCCCGTAATATTGATTTCAACAAGTTTAAGGTGGATGATAAAATTCCTTTTGCTATGTACCTTGGTAACGAAGTTTATAATTTATACATCAGGTACCTTGGTAAGGAAACAATAAAGACCAAATACGGGAAATTTAAGGCCATTAAGTTCAAACCACTGCTTATTAAAGGAACCATTTTTGAAGGTGGGGAGAAAATGACAGTTTGGATAAGTGACGACAGGAACCATATTCCTCTAAGAGTGGAAAGCCCTATAAGTGTAGGAAGTATCAAAGTTGATATGATGGATTATCGAAACCTTCGTCATTCTCTTAGTTCCATGATTGGTTTAAATTAGGTTTCATATAATAAGGCTTCCTTGCATTTCTCGACTTCCCTGGTTAAAGCTTACATTATATTTCTTTAAGTCTGAATACCTCTTTCTGCCTGATCCCCTTTTCCGTTAATTGTAAAGTACAGCATTCATGTACCGGATCATGTTCAAAAAACAGGATGTATTGACTGGCTTCGGCCTCGCTTAAAAATAGCTTTTTTTCTTTCATGGTATGAAGCGGCCTGGTATCATATGCCATCACATAAGGAAGCGGGATATGTGCAACTGATGGCAACAGGTCAGCCATGAAAACAATCTGTTTTCCTTTGTAGGTAACTTGTGGCAGCATCATGGCTTCTGTATGTCCGAAAGCAAAACGTATTTTTATTACAGGCGAAAAAGAAAAACCTTCCTCTACAGGAACCATTTGTAGTTGACCGCTTTCCTGGATGGGAAACATATTCTCTTTTAGAAAAGAGGCTTTCTCCCGTTCATTTGGCGCCGCTGCCCAATTCCAATGTGCTTCGTTGCTATGATACACCGCATTCTTAAAAGCGGTAACATAAGTACTGCCATCCCTGTGGATGCTTCCGCCACAATGGTCAAAATGAAGATGGGTAAGAAATACGTCCGTGATATCATCCCGGTGAAATCCATGTAGAGCCAGTGAGTTGTCGAGGGTATCTTTGCCATGTAAATAATAGTGCCCGAAGAACTTTTCATCCTGTTTGGTACCCATGCCATTATCAATTAAAATCAGTCGGTTCCCATCTTCTATCAACAGGCAACGCATGGCCCAGGAGCACATGTTATTTTCATCCGCTCCATTGAGTTTGTTCCAGATGCTTTTTGGAACAACACCGAACATGGCTCCGCCATCAAGTTTAAAAAAGCCGGCATTAATTGAGTAGAGGTTCATAATTGTAGCTTAGGGATCGGGGTATCTTTGGTTTGCCGGTAAGCAGTTACTATCAACGCTATAAGGCCCAGTACAAAAAAAACGATCAGTGCCAGGATAGAATTGCGCATCGACCTGGTAACACCTTCTATTATTCCAAAGCTGAACAAGCCGATTACAATGGCAATCTTTTCAGTTACATCGTAGAAGCTGAAAAATGAAGCAGTCTCTTTTGTTTCAGGCATTAATTTGGAATAAGTAGACCGGCTCATGGATTGTATGCCTCCCATTACCAGCCCGACCAGGGATGCAATAATATAAAAATGAATTTCTGTTGTCATAAAGTATCCTGCTATGCAAACACCTATCCATAACAGCACAGTAAGAATCAACACACGCATATTGCCAATACGTGTAGAAAGTTTCGACATCCCCACAGCTCCCAGAATGGCAACCAGCTGGATGATCACCGCTGTTATAATCAGTTTCTGGTCTTCCAGTTTTAGTTCTTTAATTCCGAAATCAATTGCGATCAGCATCACCGTTTGCACACCCATACTATAAAAAAAGAAGGCCGTTAAAAAGCTTTTTAACACAGGCAGGTGTACCAGTTGTTGCCACACTTTTCGTAACTCAGAAAATCCGTTAACAAAAACATTGGTTTTTGTTTTTCTTTCTATTGCGCTGCTAATGGGTAACACATTAAAAGAACGTTGGGCAAAAACAATCCACCAAATGCCGACCAGCAAAAATGTAAGCTTGAGGGGAAGCGATTGTCCCGGCATAAAGAACACGAGGGCAAAACCTATCATTTGCATAATCACACTTCCAATATAACCCATGGTATAGCCCTTTGCGCTGATACCGTCCATGTCTTTTTCAGAAGAAATTTCTGGCAGGTATGAATTGTAAAACACCTGGCTTCCGTAAAAACCGATGCCTGCAAACATGAAGCACATCAGTCCCAGCGTTATATTGTTCCGGTCGAAAAAAAACATCATTGCACAACTCAGGGCACCGAGGTAACAAAAGAAACGCATGAAGTTTTTCTTGTTTCCCTTAAAATCGGCAATTGAAGAAAGAAGAGGCGAAAGAATCGCTATCACCAGGAATCCGGTAGCAAGTACATAATCTTTCAGTTCAGTATTAACGTAAGTACGCCCCAGAAAATGAATGCCATCTGGAAAATTTTCCAGCGATGTTACGGCGGCATAATAAGCAGGAAAGAAAGTAGTAGTGATAACAAGATTATAGACCGAATTGGCCCAATCGTACATAGCCCAGCCATTAACAACTTTTTTGGAAGCAGTTTGCATAAGCAAATGTTATTTATTGGGAGTAAGAGTTATCGGTTAAAATTAAGATTATATCCTGCAAATAGATAAAAAAATCCGGGACTAGCTAATAAGACTTTCAACACGCTTCTCAGCGATCATGGTGAAAAATTTTCGTT
>JBBJOD010000202.1:0-8374 GCA_037721715.1 Chitinophagaceae bacterium
TGAGGCCTGAAAAAACCGACAGCAAGGAAAAAAGGTTTATTCTTATTTTCACCCATTAACTTAATTGCTTCAGTTGCTATTTTACCATCAGTTTGCTCCTCATCTGTGCCATCTGCAGAAAAATAGGATAGAGATGAACCGCGACCGCGGTCAGGCGTTAAATTTATTACTTTGTCTTGCTCTGTTTTATCTCTTCCAACCGGATTCACTCTTTGCTCCCATGATAAGGAATCATCTAAACCATTAGTCCCAATATCATCCGGTACACCATAATGAAATATTTTTCCAACTCTTGCTGAATAATAACCGTTTTGTCTGAATAGTTGAGGTAAGGTTACAACATCTGGAATCGTTTGGCGGATAGAAGTCTTCAAGTCATATATTTTTGTGTCATCAGGCTTTAGGCCGGTGAGTAAAGAAGTTCTGCTCGGGTTGCATAATGGGAATTGACAATACGCACGATTAAATGTAACTCCTCTGTTGGCTAACCTTTCAAAATTTGGCGTACTCATTTCGCTATGACCATAAATACTCGCATCATTATTGCAATCATCCGTAGCAATAAAAAGCACATTAAATTTCTTTAGACGAGTTGTAGCTTGAGGGTCTGGCTTAAAAGAAATTAAACACACAATAGCAAGTGCAGATACATGAACAGCAAAGAGTCCTATTGCTTTACAACTAATCCAGTGTATAAATTCGACCCAGTACACTTCTATATTATTCATTTAATAATTAATTAATTATATGCTTTACTTAAAACTATCCATTATTATATTTTTGCGATCCTATTTTCTTACCTGCTAATTAGTCATCATAGGAGCTTTTCGAACTTCTGAGACCTCTTTAACTGTAACAGCACTTGAAAAGTTATTAAAATGCTGCCTTATATAAGTTAACACTTGCGCTATATCTTCATCTTTCAAAAAACTGTGTTGTGGCATTAAATTGTTATATGGCCTGCCTTTCACTTCTATTGGTTTGTTCAAGCCATTTAATACCACATCAATCAACCTTTTTTTATCCCCATTTACCCATTCAGAACTATCTAAAGGAGGAAAACGGTTGCCATCACCTTTTCCGTTTCGCTGATGACAGGAAACACAATAAATATTATACACCTGTTCTCCGGGTAAAGCTGTGCCTTTATAAAGGTTATCATTCACTTCATCAGGTGTCCTAATATTGGAAAGTGCTTTTCTTTTTTCCATTACTGCTAACTCAGCTTCACCGAATTTAGTTTTATCGCCTTTGTACAGGATGCGCCATATCTTTCCTTTCTTTGAATCTGAAACATACAAAGAACCGTCTGGCCCCATTGCCAATCCCATCGGCCTGTACGCTGCATCACTCGTATTTATTATAGGATCAATGCCTGCAAAGCTATCTGCAAAAACTTCCCATTCACCGGTGGGGTTTCCATTCACAAAAGGAACAAAACAAACAAAATAGCCAGCCTGGGGATAGGGTTCCCTGTTAGTGGATCCATGAAAAGCGATAAATGCACCATGCTTATAATGTTTTGGGAACTGATCTCCGGTATAAAACAGTAAATCATTTGGCGCCCAGTGGCCGGGAAACCCTATGATAGGAAGTTGAACAGAGCTGTCTCTTGAAGATATCTTTCCATCACCGCCATATTCAGGCGCAAGCACATTTTTCTTCTGTATCTGATCGTAGTAACTGTATGGCCATCCATAATTCTTACCATCATTTATTTTAAAAAATTCTTCTGAAGGCAGGACGGCACTTTGCCAGGGCGTGAATTTATCAGGCCACAACAAATGCAGGTCATCCCTGCCATGCATTACAACATATAAATTTTCGTCTTCCTTATTCCAGTCCATAGCCACTACACTTCTTATACCGGTGGCAAACTTTCTCCCGTCTTTTTGTGTTAACCCAATTTTGTTTGCATCAAATTCCCAAATGCCTCCATGATCTTCCAGTTCCGGACAAGGATCCAAACCAGCAATCCCCGGAGTACCACCAGGCGTTCTTACGAGATCCTGGCATGCGTTGGATGGTGCACCAAATGGTACAAACATATGACCTTTATTATCGAAAGACATGGGCTTGGTAATATGCCAGTGTGCACCATGCTTATGATCATCGGTAAGTACTACTTCTATTTTACTGTCGGGAATTAAATTTCCCTGTATTAATTTACTGCGATAGATCACGAGATCTGAACTGAAGTATAAATATCCATTATGTATCCGCATAGCATTAGCCAGGCTACCTTCACTTTTATAGTCACCAAATCTTACGATGGAATCTGCTTTCCCATCATGATCAGTATCTCTTATGGCAACATTACCAGCTTCTCCTTTTTTTGAATACCTCAACTTTACATAGATGTCTCCATTATCATTCACCGCAATATGCCGTGCAGACCCGATACTGTCCGCTACAACAAGTGCCTCAAAATTTCGTGGTAGAAAAAGGCCTCCGTTATCAGGATCTCCTTTAGGCAGTTCTGTTCTTGTAGTACAGTGCATAAAACCTAAAACAGACAGGAACAAAAAAAGTCTGACCATAATTACTTACTTTAGGATTGTTTACACATCCAGTTATTTTCTACTTTGGATTTCAATATCGGTTTTAAAACATTCAACTGCGGGTGAATTCTCAAGAAGTGTAACTATGTTAGGCGAAAGAAGCTTCACTTGACTTGTTAGCCCGATTCAAAACGTTATAAATATTATCGCTTCCACGGTTGTGCTGCCATCCCATTTAAATCCCAAACAATTTTACCTGCACGTACAGTAAGTTCTGCTTCCAATTTACGATTGCCTTCTAGCCTGTTACCGGCAGCATCTATAAAACCAAACTTCCCGTTCTGAATACTCAACACAGATATATCTGCCGGAGCACCTTCGTCAAGATTTCCAAGGTCTTCACGTTTAATTGATAGGGCAGCACTCCAGGTAGCACGTCTGATCACGTCTTCCATACTCATGCCTATAGCCATGTATTTAGACATAATGTTCATCATGCTTTTCATACCTGCATTCATGCTGAAACGGTGGAGATCACTACCAAATGAATTGGGTGAAAGGCCCTGCTGAAATGCGGGCACAGCCTGGCTAAACCAAAAACCGGCCCCACCATGACCCACATCGAACAACACACCCTTTTTTTGTGCAGCTACAACAAAAGGGCGAACCTTTCCTTGCTCATCAACAACAGTCATTCTTTCAGCAACCTGTTCAAATGAATGTGTAATGATATCACCGGATCTCAGCTTTTTCAATTGTTCCTCCAAACTAAATTGCGGCAGATGACACTCTACAAACAAGGGTGAATTTGATTTTCGGGCTGCTTCCAATGCTCTTTCAAATGGCGTCCATTCACTACCCTCATAATGACCGATTTTTACACCAACAATAATGTCTCTATATTTTTTTATAGCGACAACAGCGGAGTCAGT
Organism: Chitinophagaceae bacterium; assembly: GCA_037721715.1. Classification (GTDB taxonomy): domain Bacteria; phylum Bacteroidota; class Bacteroidia; order Chitinophagales; family Chitinophagaceae; genus JADCRZ01. The sequence goes on from JBBJOD010000202.1 coordinate 3,434, forward strand.
ATTCATATCATTGAGATCTTCCTGCGATGGTTTTCCGCTCATGCCCGGACCGGCAATATTCACAAACGCAAGTACGCGTGTCTGAGACTTATCAATCACCTGTTCTTTAAACAAAGAAAAATTACGCCAGCCCGAAGTGCCTGCATCTACTACTGTTGTGACGCCAGACCTAAAGGTAAAATCATCAGGAGATACACTGTAGATACCGTCTGCAAACTTATCCGGCTTAGTGCCTACAAACACATGCGTATGTATATCTATTAACCCTGGCACAACATACAATCCTGTAGCATCAATCGTTTTTTTGGATTGTGAAGCAGGAATATCATTAGCAACTTTCGCAATCTTACCATTAAAAATAGCAATATCTTTTTTCGCGTTTATTTGATTCTTTGGATCAATTAAATGACCGTTCTTTATTAAAAGGTCATACTGTTGACCCTGCATTACAAAGGGGGAAAAAACCAAAAAACAATACAGCGCTACCACTGCCATTGTATTAGCAATTAGATGCCATCTTTTAAAACCATTAAATAAAATGATTGAATAGTGTACCATTTATTTTTTCTTCAATTCTTCTTCCCATACAGGGGCACTGATGCCGTTAAGATCCCACACAATCTTTCCTGCACGTATGGTTAACTCTGCTTCCAACTTCTCTGTGCCTTTTAGTTTTGTCTTTCGGGTATCCAGGAATCCAAAATTTCCTTTTCTTAAATTAAATACCGCAATATCTGCTTCAGCGCCTACACTTAAATTGCCGATGTCGGTTCTTTTAATAACGCTTGCAGGATTCAAGGTAGAACGCATAATAACATCCTGTAAGCTCATTCCCATGTTGAGAAACTTAGACATTACATTACTCATATCTTTCATGCCACTATTCATACTTTCGGTATGAAGGTCTGTGCTGATGACATCCGGTTGAAAGCCTTGCTGCATGGATGGCATAACCTGGCGCCACGAAAAAGCCCCACCTCCATGGCCCACATCAAAAATGATCCCTCTCTTTTGCGCTTTGAAAATAAATGGCTTGACCTTGTTACCCTCATCAACAACTGTTTCCCTCACTGTTGGCCCATAAGAGAAGGTATGCGTAAAAATATCTCCGGGCCTGAGATGTTGCATAAAAAGCGATTCTATAGAATTTGGTGGCTGATGTTCACCAAAATCAACCATCACTGGAACATTCGCCAGATTAGCTGCTTCTACTGCACGATCTACCTGTGCAAAACCTCCCCAGTAATGTGCCGCCTTAATACCAACAATAATATCGGGGAATAATTTTTTTATCATGTGAGCAGTCTGCTGGGGATTCATATCATTTACATCCTGTTCTTCAAAACGGCCCACCATGCCAGTGCCAACAATATTCAACAAGGCAAGTATCCTGGTCTGAGCCCTGTCGATGGTTTGCTTTTTAAACTGACGAAAATTTTTCCAGCCGGAAGAGCCGGCATCCACTACGGTTGTAACACCTGCCCTGAAGGTAAATCCGTCAGGGGGAAGGCTTGTTAAACCATCTGCTATATAAGCATCCACTTCAGTTCCGTTGAAAACATGAACATGCATATCAATAATGCCCGGTGTAACGTAAAGCCCACTAACATCAATAACCTTTTTTGCATTCTTTGCGGGTATATCCCTGGCAACCTGTAATATCTTACCATTTGTAACGGCGACATCCATTTGCCCATCTATTTTATTTTTAGGATCAATTACATAACCACCCTTCAATAACATATCTATCTGCTGCGCATGCAAGAAGTTTAATGAAGAAAAGCAGAGCATCGTCAGCATCATGCTAATTTTCATTGCGGAGAGCCGATGCAATAGCTTTATTTTAGACGGCATGTAATATCATTTTATTAAGTTGTTCAGAACAAGAAATTAGTGCAAATTAAGCATGCTTCTCCACCAGCTCGGCCACTATACTTGTCAAAGTAATATGAAACCTAAAAAGTGCTGTCTGTCATCTATGTCGCTAATGGCGGACCTCCCGGAACTACAATCTTTTGTTGTTTGAGTTTATAACTGCTACGTTCAGCTGTAAATTTCGCAGTCCTGTATTCTCCCATATAAATAGACCCGGAGATGGAATTGCCGGAAACTGTTCCGGAAAAAATAAAGGTGATGGAATCAGCGGCCTGGCGATCTACGCTGCGCAACTTTACTGTATCGCCTTCAATACTACCCGTCAGTTCCCTAACAGAAAAATCACCTTTATGTGAACCTTTTATCCAGTTGGAATCCTGTTCCAGATACAATATATGCTTACTTGTGCTGCTGAAAAATTCAATAGTTGCTTCCCAACTACCTGAAAGGTTAGCCGCAGGCGTAACGGCCGTCGTGGTTTTAGGAACGCGTTTTTGTGAAAGCACACCATAAATGCGGTCAGTAACAATTTTGTAATTGCCCGGCTGCATCTGACCTGTAGTGATGTTGATGGAAGTTTTTCCTTCTTTGGTTCCACTGCCAATGGCAACCCTTGGCTTATTTCTGCCCAACTCTTCTGCAACTTCATCGCCTGTTATATTGAGCATGCCAGGATCCCAGTAGACGTTTAGTACAGGAGACTTGTTAGATAGCGTTTTTGGTTCAGACACCTCAGTGGTTACACCCTCTATGCCGGTAACTTTTTTAGCGATATGATCGAGCCATGAAAGCCATGTCTTCCATTCGGCAGGATGATCACGTTTTGTCCACGCTTCAACTGCTGCCAGCATTCCTATCATTTCCTCGCGGCCTACTTTGTTATCGCGGCCTGGACCATGATGTGGAGAACTGGCCTGCCATGCAGACATTAGTATATCTTTCCTGCCTAACACCAGGCCTGCGCATTGGGGGCCGCAAATAGCTTTTCCACCACTGTATACTACTACGTCGGCACCGCGCTGCAGATGTATGTTGGGACTAGTAAGGAATTCTGCTGCGGCGTCCACGAGAATAGGAACTTTTCGAGGCCTGGCTATTTTAGCTACAGCCTCCAGCGATAGTGGCAATTCGCGCTGTGATTTATCGCTTGCCATGAGATAAATCATCGCCGTTTTGTTATTCAGTGCATTTTCTAACTCTTCCAGCGCATCCACTTCAACAATCCTTACACCTATGTTACGGATAGCATGGTCGTAGGTGTTTCTCGAAGATCTTGGTATCACCACTTCTGTTTTATCGAAACCCGCAAGATCAGGGATGCGAATCAACTTTTCAGGATTCCCGCCGGTAACACATGCCGCAGTTATATGTTTCATTCCGGCCGCACAACCTGCTGAGACCATGCCCCATTCTGCACCTGTAATTTCAGCTAAGCGTTTACCGATACCATCAGCCAATTCGTCGTACTGCACGAAATCTTTTGATGCTGCTTCCATTGCCGCACGTACTTCAGGACGCTCAATAGATCCTCCGATAATGGTAAATGTACCACGGCAATTGATGATAGGTTCAACGCCGATCGATTGAAAGATATTAGGGCCTATTGCTAATTCGCCGGGTGCTGTTAATTGACTCACACTTTTAAAAGTCAAACCGGTTTTATCCGCAGGCGCGCTAAATAGTGATTTAAATGGAAATGCGGTTGCTGCAAAAGGAAGCATTGTAAGACTCTTTAATATATTTCGCCGTTTCATAAATTACATGTTTAGACTATTCGGTTTTGAAATTTCTGACATGAACATGCTTGTGTAAGTTAGTTGCATTGCACTGAATCGGGAAATGAGAGCGCTCAACTTTTATTTAAGGAGGCATGCCACTAGATAAAACTAATGTTATTAAACATCTTTATCAAAGATTTGTCTGCTAATTGAAACCATTAACGCTTTTCTGAACGACAAGCTATATGTTCTGGTAATTGATGATGAAGCATTTTATTCAACATAGGTGTTGCAAACTCGCCGACAATAACCATTAGACATATACTCACCATTTTATGTTCCCTTAACTCCCTAAAATTTGGCAATGCTTCACACAAAATGAAAGGCGCAAACCACTCAACAATGAAGGCCAATATAAATGGCAGCCCAAAGCCGCCTGTAGTACTTGTAAATTACCATCATCGTATTTCCCCCAGTCTTTACTTTACTTCAAACATGCATTAAGTAGGTTCATTAATAAAATTTGTTTATATTCGTTCCGAGTTTTCGCTAAATATTTCTTAAATAGTTCATGTATATGCTTAACATGAGGTTGAGAAATAGATTTAAAAAATTACACTAACCCCAAAACTAGACTTATGATGAAAAAAGTTTACAACTTATTCGTAATGCTGTTGCTATGTCAAACCTATGTGTTTGCGCAGAATATCAGCGTTGCCGGAAAGGTAACTGATTCGGACAATGAGCCGCTTCCTGGCGTAAGCATCAGTGTTAGTGGCTCCACTAAAGGTGCGAGTACTGATGCCACTGGAAATTTCTCGATTTCTGTGCCCTCAAACGCCTCCCTTGTATTTAGTTTCATTGGCTTTAACACACAAACTGTTGCAGTTCAGGGTCGTTCGACCTTGAATGTTCGTTTAGAATCTGACAACAAGTATTTGAAAGATGTGGTTGTTACGGCAATGGGTATAACAAAAGACCAAAAGGTATTGAGCTATGCCACCCAAAAAATCAACACAGAAACTTTTTCGAAAGCGAAAGAATTAAATGTGGCTAACTCTTTATCAGGACGTGTAGCTGGTTTAAATGTCGCCAGAACTTCTTCAGGTTTAGGTGGGTCTACAAGGGTTGTTTTAAGGGGTGATCGTTCGATCACCGGTAATAACCAGGCCTTGATTGTAATTGACGGGGTGCCAATGGATAACTCAAATTACAGTCCGGGCAATGCCGGTGGGGGCCGCGATGGTGGTGATGGCCTTTCAAGTGTTAACCCTGACGACATTGAGTCGATCAACGTGTTAAGAGGTGCTTCCGCAACTGCACTGTACGGTAGTCGTGCTGCAAACGG
>JBBJOD010000203.1:0-8346 GCA_037721715.1 Chitinophagaceae bacterium
ATTGATTGTCGCAACAACGCATTGACAACAAATTACCTACTTTTACCACCCTTAATCAAGCAATCAAATGGAAAATCAACAATTCGACCTCGGCATGATAGGTTTAGGAGTAATGGGCCGTAACCTTTTACTTAACATGGCGGACCATGGTTTTAAAGTGATCGGCTATAACAAAAGCCAGGAAAAGCTGGACATCCTTAAAGCTGATGCATCACCAGGGACCGTGGTGGATGGAGTAACCAGCCTCGAGGGACTGATAGAAAAATTGCAGGTTCCCCGTAGAATTATGTTACTGGTGCCAGCAGGAAACCCGGTTGATGAAGTAATTGAAAGACTGATTCCCCTGCTGCAAAAAGGTGATATCATCATAGACGGGGGAAACTCGCATTATACAGACACACTGCGCCGCAATACCTACCTGAAAGAAAAAGGATTTCATTTTATGGGTGTGGGCGTATCCGGTGGAGAAGAAGGTGCCAGAACAGGACCAAGCATTATGCCTGGTGGAAACGAAGAAGCCTATAATTTTTTAAGACCCTTGCTTGAAGCTGTGGCGGCCAAAGTAAATGACGTTCCGTGTGTGGCCTATCTCGGAAAGCATGCTGCCGGACATTATGTGAAAATGGTTCATAACGGTATCGAATACGGTATCATGCAACTGATCAGCGAAGCATATGACTTGCTGCATAACGGCATCGGGCTCAACAATGATGAATTGTCTGAACTTTTTACCAATTGGGACAAGGAAGACATGACCTCTTACCTGATTGAGATCACTGCTGACATATTTCTATACGAAGATGATAAATCTAAAAATCGTCTTATAGATATGATACTCGATAAAGCCGGAGCCAAAGGAACCGGCAAGTGGACGTCCCAGGATGCTATTGACCTGCCCATTCCCATTCCAACCATCGATATGGCGGTGACCCTGCGAAACATCTCCTCTTTTAAAAATGAAAGAAAGGCAGCAGCAGCGTTGTATAAAACCGGCGTAAAGAAAATTGAAGCGGATAGAGAGCAATTTATACAACAAGTACACGATGCCTTGTTCTTTGCAACTTTAATCAGCTATACACAGGGCCTTGCCATGCTGCAAAAAGCATCGAGGGTGTTAAGAATGGACATACCGATGCCTGAAGTGGTGAAGGTATGGCGTGGCGGATGCATTATCAGATCTTCCTTGCTTGATGTGTTCACCCGGGCCTTTGAAAAAGATCCGCTTCTGCCTAATTTACTACTTGACAGTGACATAGCCGAAATGTTACAACAAAAAGAACAAAGCCTGCGCGAAGTAATTTTAAAGGCTGTTCAAAACAGTTTCCCAAGTGGTGCATTAATGGCTTCCTTAAGTTATTATGATGCCTACCGCACAGAAAACCTTCCGACCAACCTGATACAGGCCCAGCGCGATTACTTTGGGGCACATACCTACCAGCGTGTTGATGATCCCTCCGGAACTTTTTTCCATACAGAATGGATGAAAGTAAAATTGTAAGAGCCGAAAGAAGTATCCTCTTTAGGTAAACTTTTAATGATCATTTGAATAGAACAATATGCAAAATCATAAACGTCCGCCATCTTCACTGATCTTTATCTTTGGAGGCAGCGGCGACTTGAATCATCGAAAATTGTCCCCTGCTTTGTACAACCTGTTCATTGATAAATGGATGCCGGATAGATTTGGCATAGTAGGTATAGGCAGGACGAAATATACCAACGAAAATTACCATAAGTTCCTGTTAGAAGGCATCCAGCAATTTTCTCGCAGGAAAGAAAAGGAAAACGGCCATTGGGATGATTTTTCCAAAAGTGTATCATACCTGCAAATGGATGCTGAAGATGAAAGTGCTTATGAAGGCATTGCCAACCTTGTAAAAGAGAAAGAGAAAGAATTTGGAGAACACCCCAACGTTATTTTTTACCTGGCAGTGGCACCGCAACTTGTACCGGGAATAGCCAGGAAACTTGGCCCACTGAATATTTGCGCAGATACAAAATGTACCCGCATTGTTGTAGAGAAACCATTCGGCCAGGACCTGAAAAGTGCGCATGAGTTGAACAAATTACTCAGCAGCATGTTCGACGAAAAACAAATCTATCGTATAGATCATTACCTGGGAAAAGAAACAGTACAGAACATCCTTGCCCTGCGATTCGCCAATGCGTTGTTTGAGCCAATCTGGAACAGGAACTACATCGACCATGTGCAAATTACCGCCTCTGAAACCGTTGGCGTGGAGGCGCGTGGTGGTTACTACGAAAATTCCGGTTCATTGAGAGACATGGTCCAAAACCACATCCTCCAATTGATGTGTATGGTGGCCATGGAAGCTCCCGTATCCTTTGAAGCCAACGAGATAAGGAACAAAAAAGTAGATGTACTCAATGCCATCCGTATTTACTCACCTGACGAGGTTCATAAGCATGCAGTGAGGGGTCAATATTCTCCAGGGTGGATAAAGGGCAAAGAAGTAGTAGGATACAGGCAGGAAAAAAATGTACAGCCAGACTCTCCTGTTGACACATTCAGTGCTGTTAAATTTTATATTGACAACTGGAGATGGCAGGACGTACCATTTTATGTAAGGACTGGGAAGATGTTGCATCAAAAAACAACCATCATCACTATTCAATTTCGGCCGGCACCTCGATATGCTTTTCCTCCGGAAGCCGCTGAAACATGGCGGGAAAACCGCTTAACGATCAGCATACAACCTGAAATGGAAATACGGCTTCGCTTCCAGTCTAAGAAACCGGGCCAGTCAATGACACTTAACCCGGTTGATATGATTTTCAGGTACGAAGACGCTTATGACGGACACGAACCAGAGGCCTATGAGACCCTGTTGCTGGACGTTATGTCGGGCAATCCGACCCTTTTTATGCGTTCCGACCAGGTAGAGGCAGCCTGGAAAATTATTATGCCTATATTAGATACCTGGACAGCCAGACCCCCGGTAGACTTTCCAAATTATTCACCGGATAGTTGGGGTCCTGAAGACGCGGAAGCATTGATTGCCAGGGATGGGCGCAATTGGATCACCTTACCCGCGGCTCGCAGCGAAGGCTAGCGCTCATACCCATGTTGTAGCCATAAACGTTTTAAAAGCCACTAAATTCGAATGCCCATTCATATCTATAAAAACACAGACGACCTCAATAAAGCGGTCTGCGAGTGGATGACCGGCTATATAAATTCTACCCTTGAAAAAAATGGCCGTTTTACAATTGCACTATCCGGGGGAAGTACTCCGAAAAAGCTACATACCCTATTGGCCGCTTCTCCTTTTAAAGAAAAAATTGACTGGGGAAAAATGCATTTTTTTTGGGGAGATGAAAGAGCAGTGCCATTCACTGACGAACGGAACAATGCAAAAATGGCTTTTGATACATTACTGAATTTAGTTCCTATATCTGCAAACCAGGTGCATATCATGCGTACAGATATAACACCTGAAGATTCCGCAGCAGCCTATGAAGGAATCTTGCACGGCTATTTTGATGAAACAGCAACGACATTCGACCTCGTTCTACTCGGCATGGGAGACGATGGCCACACTCTCTCCCTGTTTCCCGGCACCGAAATCATTCATGAACAAAACGCCTGGACAAAAGCTTTCCTGCTCACTTCTCAGAATATGTATCGCATCTCCCTGACAGCCCCTGTCGTGAACAAGGCGGCATGCGTTGCTTTTCTTGCCACAGGCAGCAAAAAGGCGGGCACCCTTAAGCAGGTGTTATATGGCGACTATTTACCGGACATCTATCCCTCTCAATTAATCAAACCAAACAATGGCGAGGCACATTGGTTTATTGATGAGGATGCCGCCTCAGAACTTGATAAGCCTACATAGCATTCAAATGAAGTAGAAGTTTTCCGGTAGTGATTAAATATCTTCAGCATCATAAACTACCACCTTACTCCACAGGTGTTTGCATTCTTCAATGAACTTCAGGTGAATAGGATCGCTCTGGTAAAGTTCCTGGTCTGCCTTGTTATTAAAAATAAGAAGCCAGGAAAGTGAGTAATCCGTTACTATCACATCCCTGTTGGTATCCGCAGGTTTGCCAATATGGAAGGTTTTGATCGCCTTCACACTTGACAGCTTCTGAAGGCCAGCTGAGAGTTTATCATAGTCGTCAGAACTACCAGCATTTGTTAACCAGAAATATACATGATGTATAAAGATGTTCTTCAGCTCCATATTTTATATTTTGTGCAAATATATAAATCCTGCCCGAGTAATGGTCGCAAGAGAAAAATCCTGTTAAAGCCATGTAATTGCTTTAAAAATGAAACAGGTTTAAAGACTTTGCTCTTTAATTTTCAACCCTTATTTCAAGAAAAAAACTCAGCTATCATTTCATCAGTCAGCTTTCTATCATGAAGGGTCCATATATTGTTGGGGGGAGGGAACTGGTGGCGGTTATAACCGCCCTGGTTGGCAAAATCAAATACCGCATGACAGTAGTTATTTATTACCAAACCACATCTCATCCAGTCAATTGACCATATGATTGAAACCGTAGCAGGCCGTTCGGCTTTATCAATGCTTTCAACGTCGTAAATAAGAAGCATGTCCAGGATTCGCAGTTCAGCCGTATCAGCGGCCTTTTCTGCTCCATAGAAATAGCCCGTTTCCGCATCGTCTTCAAACATCACTGAGAAGTTATTTTCAGCTGCATTGCTCTCAATAAATGTCTCCTGCCCTATTACTATTTTCTGTTCTTTCAATAAGTATCCTTTCATGAAGCAAATCTATTAAGAACAATGGTAAAAAAAACCCGGTGCAGGCACCGGGAATATGAGGAACGGATTAACTATTGTAAGGCTTATTCAACCTATTCAGTAATATGTACCACTACGCCGGGTATTTGTTATTGGCAATCACCTTTGCAGCAATTCTTCTTTTAGCATCCTTACTGTTAAATGGTTCAACTTTGGTAAAGCGCTTCAACCCCAAAAGCATCATGCGCAATTCATCGCCATCGGCAAAACCGTTTATGGCATCTTTGCCAAATTTGTTGATCCTGTCTGCTGCGTCATATAAATAGGTTTGCATGATATCCAGCTCGTAGGCGCATGCGGCTTCACCTCTCTGGTCAACCAGTTTCATCGCCCTTAACAACGCACTCTCAGCGTTAAAAGTTTCAATGGCCATATCCGCAATATTCATCAGGATCTCCTGCTCACTTTCCATTTTAGCCACTAGCTTTTGAACAGCAGCTCCAGCCGCCATCAGGATAGACTTTTTGAAGTTTTGAATAATTTTTTTCTCCTTAGCAAACGGAGTATCATCTACATTTCCGAAATCAGGTATGCTCATTAACTCTTTAGAAACCGAGATGGCTGCTCCCATAATATCCAACCTGCCCTTCATGGCTCTTTTTAGAACCATGTCTACCGTAAGCAGGCGGTTAATTTCATTGGTGCCTTCATATATCCGATTTATCCGGCTGTCGCGATAAGCTTTCGATATCAGGTACTCATCACTATAGCCATTACCACCATGTATTTGTACGCCTTCATCCACCACAAAATCAAGTACCTCACTACCATACACTTTGAGCATAGCACACTCGATTGCATATTCTTCGGCTGCGCCCAGTAAAGCTTCATTGAACGGTTTGCCGCTGTTTAAAAGTTCACCTTCTTTCTGATCAATCCACCTGGCAACACGGTATAATGAACTTTCACAAACCCACATACGAATCGCCATTTCAGCCAGTTTATTTTTAATAGCGCCAAATTCTGCAATCACAGTTTTGAACTGCTCTCTTTGTGTAGCGTACTGCACCGTTGTATTACCTGCTTTACGTGAACCGCCCAAGGCTGCAGCGCAAAGTTTCAAACGGCCTATGTTAAGTATGTTGAAGGCGATCACATGACCTTTGCCTATGTCACCCAGCATGTTCTCAACAGGCACTTTGCAATCCTGGAAATATAACTGTACGGTTGATGACCCTTTGATGCCCATTTTATGTTCCTCGGGACCCTGTGTAAATCCTTCATACCCTCTCTCAATAATAAAGGCAGTGAATTGCTTACCATCTATCTTGGCAAAAACGGTAAAAATATCAGCAAAACCACCGTTTGTTATCCAGCATTTTTGACCGTTTAGCAGGTAATGTGTGCCATCGTCGCTCAGCCTTGCCGTTGTCTTTGCACTGAGCGCATCGCTGCCACTGTTAGGCTCCGTTAATCCATAAGCGCCTTTCCATTCTCCGGAAATAAGTTTAGGAATGTATCTTTCTTTCTGCTGTTCTGTGCCAAAGTACAATATCGGCAAGCTGCCAATTCCGGTGTGGGCACTTATAGCTACAGAAAAAGAAAAACCTCCACCCAAACCTTCATTCACCAGTGTAGAAGTAATGAAGTCTTTTCCCAATCCACCATATTGCTCAGGAAAAGCAACGGAAAGCAAACCCTGCTGGCCGGCTTTATCCATGAGGGAAGGCATAAGCCCGGGTTCCATTTTGTCAATTCGCTCAATGGCGGGTAAAACCTCGTTATCGAGGAAAGACAAACACATGTCTTTTACCATCTGCTGTTCTTCGTTATAATCTTCCGGAATAAAAGTCTCCGAAAAGGAACTTTCCCTGACGAGCCACTCTCCCCCTTTCGGTACGGAAATCGTTTGTTCTGCAATAGTGCTCATATAATTACAAATTTATTTTTCATCTGATTTAACGTCGTAAACAGCCATTGAATTGTTGACCAAAGCTTACAGCTGACAGCTATTTAAGATTATCATACACAACCTGAAGCACTTCCTTACATACCTCGATCCTGTCTGGAGGAACGCCTTCCAGTGCTTCGTTGAGCGTTTCCGTTGCCAGTTCCATTGATTGTTCCTGCAACTTCCTCGCTTCAGGTGTCAATAGAATCATATTCATGCGGCGGTCGTTGGCCGAAGCAGTTCGTTTCACCAGTTTCAATTTTTCCAGGTTGTCTACCAATCGTGTAATACTGGGTTTATCTCTAAACGTGGCATTACACAATTCCTGCTGACTGATACCATCTTGCTTCCAAAGATGATATAAGACACTCCATTGTTCTATTGTAAGGTTAAGTCCTGCCTGGTTGAATTTTTTTTGAAGACGCCTGGCTATCGCGATTGAAGCCTTGCCTGTAATGAAACTGTATAGTTCGCCTTTTTTAAATTGGTTGTTTGGCATATAGTTAGTTAAACAACTAATCAAAGTTAACTAAGAAACCCGAAACAGCAAATATTAATAAAATATGTTTTTCAACGGCAAAGTATTAAATTCACAGTAATCCGTACTTTGGTTAAGGCCAGAGTTATTTGCATTTTACCCATCCCGGTGCGTTGATTTCGGTAATTGCTAATAAACTAAAACTACATTGATGAAGCAAATCTACCTTCTCCTTCTTATAAATTTTTGTAGCACTGTTTTTCTTAAAACGCCTATTCAAGCACAAAAAAAGCTATCAATTATCGGATCTTCCACCGCACAATGCTTTGGAATAACTGGGGACAGTTGCTTCGTAGGCCGGCTTAAAAATTTCTATGGCAATGCGGTTCAATTTACTAACCTGGCCGTTTCAGGAAGCAATGTATACCGGGGCATGCCTTCTTCCTATACACCTCCTGCCGAGAGAGTAAACGAAACCCCTGACATTAATTATAATATTACTGCTGCACTCAGTTCGAACCCTGAAGTAGTTTTAGTGAACTATCCTTCAAACGGCTATGATGTCTTCAGTGTGGCGGAAGTGATGTTTTGCCTGAGAACAATTAATGCAGCTGCTATTACTGCAGGCGCGCGTTGCTATATAACTACTACTCAGCCGCGGTCTGATCCCGCATCATTTACTTCCGGTGAAACGAGGCGAAAAATGGCTGAAATAAAAGACAGCGTCCTGCAACAGTTCGGTACTTTCGCCATCAACTTCTGGGATGGGATTGTGAACCCGGCCGATAGTACCATCATCACGGAACTTGGACAAGGTGATGGCACACACCTTAATAATAAAGGGCATGCGATACTCTTCCAAAAAGTAAAGGATAAAGATATTTTCTTACTTAACTCACCGCTGCCTCTAAGTTTTGTCGGTTTTTCCGCAACAACTGGTAACGGTGAAACGACACTTCAATGGATAACCGCCATGGAAAAAAACATTCGGCATTTCGAGTTGATGAGAAGCATTGATGGCATACAATTCTCCAAAATAGCAACCATCAAAGCAAACAATACCATGCAAAACAACAGGTATTCATTTACTGATAAATCTCCTTTGCCTGCTACAAGTTATTACCAGGTGGTTGCTATCAACCTTAACAGTCATCCCGACTATTCTCAAACCATCAAAGTGCTAAA
>JBBJOD010000204.1:0-8345 GCA_037721715.1 Chitinophagaceae bacterium
AAAAATCTTGGAACAATAGAAGCCGCCAAGGAGTTCGCAATTGTCTCTCCGTTAGCATATGGAAACCTTGCAGGAATAGAATACAATACATTAGATATAATTTGACCCTGGTTAAAGCGGCCATACATGATAAACAACATTCGCTGATCATCCAGCACTCCTAAGGGATTTCGTATTTTCTCACTTAGTACATTTGTAAAGACAGAAATTTCATTTCCTTTACTTCTGCCAAACCAGGTTTGTTGCCTGAATGACGGTTTAATGGCCTGGATTAATACAATGCAAAAGAGACCCGCGATCATTATCATCAACTTCTTTGTAAAACTCATCCGATAGCCCAACACCAGGAGTATCACAGTCAACGCACCCATAAAGATCATTTCGCCAAACATTCCGCCCAAAATAGAACGCACCAGCATTATGGCGAATACAAGGGCTAGAATCATCCGCTTAAAAGGTATGTTCGAATACAGGCAGTAAAATATTCCCACAAACATTAAATAATTCAATAAAAAGAATATAAAACTAAGAACAGAAGGGACGTAATTTTTAACTACTGAAGCAAGTAAACCAATGACAACCATAATAAAGCCCTGCCATTTTGTATTTGCCAGGTATGCTTTAACATTAACCATGTATTGTTCGTGATTCTTAAATGTCTGATGCCTGAAAAAGACCGGCACCTTCATTCCCGCAATCATTGCCAGGGTGGCCGGAATCATGAAAGTGTAATAATCTTCAGAAGGTACCCTCATGAAATTAGTCCATACTCTCGATTGAATATTGTTATACGTAAAGTGATGATACCCGGCTATTGGCAATACCAGACAGGTAATAATAGTAATGAGTATGGCGACGTCAAGGATCACTAATTTTTTCCCCAGGTCATCAACAAATGCCAGAATGAAATAAACAAAGAGTGATATGGATATGCATTCATAACTTGTCCAGTTTGTATAACTGAGAACAAGAAAATAGACTAGTAAAGCTATTATGATAAATAATTTCTTCATATTTTATACATCGCTGACAATTTTAATGGCTGGCTTCAATGCAGAATAACTCATTGAACCCTACACGCAAAAAAACAAATCAGTTAGCTTCTACCTTTCTGATAACAGAAGTGTTTAAAAAAGACTTCACCTGACTAAACCCTTTTTCAAAATTTAGATCTGTTAAAAAATCCTGATGAGCAGTAACGGATAATTGCTCATATGATTTTATTATTAAGCTGATTTTTTCTTTAATTTCCTTACTGCTGAGCGTTACAGCGAATGCCCACGTGTACTTACTTAGATACCTGTTAAAATTTTCCTGGTTAAAATAGATAACCGGTAAGCCTACTGCTGCGTATTCATACAACTTGTTAGATGCAGTACCTAGCGTTTTATTCATGATATCCTGCTTCGCAAGGATGCCTATTCCTATATGACAAGAAGCACTCACTACAGGCACTTCTGCATAGGACGTTACCCCCTTAAATACCAGTTTTTCGCTTACCTCGTATTTGCGGGCAAGTTCAATACACAATTTTCTGTATTCATCTCTACAAGGGCCTTTTAATACTAACATCATGTTATACCCATTTACAGTCTCCTTCAATAGTGGTATAATTTCCTCAATACCGTGAAAAGGACCTATACTGCCCTGGAATACAATCCTAAGCGGCTGGCCGATCTTTTTCGGATGATAAAAAGGTTCGTAAAAACTTCTTGCAGGATAATTGGGGATGAAAAAGTAGCTTCCTTTGAAATCCGCCATTGGAAAATTGGGAAGCCTCTCATCAGTAGGAAGCGAAAAGATGTCAAGATATTTAAAGGCCTGTGACTCCTTTCTAGCAGCAAACCAGGAAATCGAGAATTTTCGTACAGTGTTCTCTGTTACATCATGATTATGATACCAAATTTTATGAAGACTTAAAAAAGGCCGGATCAGATGATAAGCGAACAAGCTCAGGCTGTCATATACCAATATTACAGATGGCTGGTGATTTCGGCATGCCCGTAACAATGAAGCAGTAAATTGTAAAAAAAACCATACTTTCTTATGCAATGGTGCATTCTCCTGGTCAACAGAGCTAATTAAACTTCCTGAAGGAACCACGCTTACATTGCCAGGAAAATTCCAGGCGCCTTTCATGTGGTTCCTGTGAACAATCGTAATATTCTGAAAACAATCACTTAATTCTCCCACCGCATTAAGAGTGGGAGGATAGGCTTCCGGATGAAAATATATTCCAACTACAAGGTTCATTGACTTTGTTCTGTGCACCATTCAATCATCGCTTTAGGTAATTATATACCTTGGTTTTAAATTTTTTGAAGACAGAGACAGGAGTTACAATGCTTACAGAAGATGAAAATGTATAGAAAGAATAGATTCGGATTCTGTTAATTAAATTTAGAGACCTGAAATTTTCATTTTTTGATGGATGCAATCCAGCTATTAACCCGATTGCCTCCGGGAATGCATTGTTACTTTTGTAATCAAGTATCCAATATGGAAAAGTGATGGTGTAGATTTTTTTAAATATCTTGTAAATAATATCCTGGTTTAACGTACCCGCGTCGCGAAAACCGTTTATCAGCACATTTATTACGGAAGGCAAGCCTGCATCTACCACTCTGTATTCTTTCCATGTTCGCGCCAGTTTGTCTCTATATGAATTGCTCATTTTTCCATCAATTCTCAAGTCCTTCAGTACAACAGGCTCATGTATGGAAAAAAGCCTGCATCCACCTGCAATCATCAAGACACCGAGGTACATCTGGGCAAACACGCTTTTGTCGAACTTGTCAGTGTTGAATTTCAAAAATACATCTCTCTTATAGATCACTCCTCCTACAAAGCTGAAATTACTGTAATTCTTTAGCGCCACTTCATTACCTGCTCCTAGAACAGCAGTTTTGAATGCTCTCGCTACTACAACCTTCGGATTGCTGTGTTCTACATAGTTACAGAATCCAATTTCAGGAAGGTCGTTTTTCTGAAGAAAGTGAACCAGCAATTCAATCGTATCGGTTTCATAGACTGTATCATCATTACCAATTAGCAAGCAATAGTCGCCACTTGCCAATTCGATAGATCTCCTGTAATTTCTATCATACCCATAATTAACCGGGTTTCTGCTATACACTATCGGGAATCTATACGCTTTTTTCAGCGCTTCAATTTTCTCTGTTGTGTCATCTGTAGAGCAGTCATCACTAATTACAATCTCGATATTATTGTACGATTGTTTTGCAATGTTTTCAAGGCTTAACAACAGGTATTCTATCCGGTTGTATTGTGGAACGCAAACAGAAAATTTCATAAGATATTGTAAAAGTGTAAGCTAAAAGTTGCACTCAATTAAATGTATCAATTGTCTACTCCGGTTATCATAGCTGTAATCGGATTGAAGACACCTTTTAAA
Source organism: Chitinophagaceae bacterium (assembly GCA_037721715.1). Classification (GTDB taxonomy): domain Bacteria; phylum Bacteroidota; class Bacteroidia; order Chitinophagales; family Chitinophagaceae; genus JADCRZ01. The sequence continues at coordinate 3,416 of JBBJOD010000204.1, forward strand.
TGCGGCCCTTTTAATAGATTGAACCACGTGTAAATTTTTGGAAAGGTATAGTAACTTTTCGCCTAGTTCATGGATTGAATCGAAGAAAATTGCTTCCTTCCCGTCTTCGAAAAAAGAAAGCTGCTCATGTGTTCGCTCTGAGACGAGTAATCCACCGTATCCCGGCACTTCAAAAGTTCGCATATTATGGGAACCTTCATTAACATTTTGCTTCCTTAACAGGTTTATAATACCTGTAGCGTTCCTGATGGCAATAACATAGTCCTTGCCATATAAAGGCCTGTTCTTATATGCCCTTATAAGATAGGGCTTTAAGTAATTTCTCGTACGCCATTTATTTTCACCATAGATATCCAGGTGATCACTTTTCAGCTGGTTAAGGTAAACAGCTCTTTCATGGTCGTAGGCACCAATAAACAAAAACCGGTCATTATATACGCTATCAACTATAGGTAAAGATGTAGCTGAGTTACTATTATAGCCGAATGGAACACAAAAAGCGCTGACCCGAAATTTTTGTTTTAACTGTTCTACAATTGACCCTGCATAGCTAAAATGGACATCAAAGTGCTTTATGCTGTTTAAGACATTTTTATTGCCGCTACCGGGAAAGTAATAAGTGAATGGGTGATCCCCATTATAATTCGCTACTACTGTGGCATGATTATGAAGATGCTCTACGGTTCCAGGGAAGAGTTCCATTCCTTTAAATACAAGAATAACGTCGAATGTCTTATTTTTTAAAAATACCAGCAAACGGTCGTTAATGCCTTTGTAAAAAATATCAGCAGAAATTTTATTTAATACCTTGTTTATGATATTTTTATTAATGGCCGCGTAGTATTGGTCAGCTATGATATATGTCTGAACTGAAATACCACATTTTTCGAGTCCGGCGGAGTAGAATTTTTCAATTGCACCGTTATTACCAGCTCCCAGTATCAACAAATTCTTGACAATCATAATGCACGATACTCATTTCTTCTTTTCATAAACCCAGGTTTTGCCATCGGTATAGATCGTTCTCATTTTAAATTTCTCAAGAATGATATCATTAATCTCCGACCTTACATATTTCTTGCCGTTATATTCTGCAGGATGCAATTCAATGATGATTTGTGTACACGCTTCAATGACCTGCGTATTTGTTTCATTAATGAACAACTCCAGTTCAGCACCTTCGATGTCACACACCAATGCAAAATGCTTCAACTGATTTTCTTTGACTATGCGGTTCAATTCAACGGCAGGAACCTGGACACTGTTTTCTGAAATACCCTTATGGCTTCCGAGATTACTTTCATCAAGCATGAAACTAATGCTTGGTTCACCGGAATAATCTACCGCTGCACAAATGAGTTGTAAATTATCAAATCCATTCCTGTTTTTTGTTTCAGTGAGATTGTAAAATAGTTTAGGATTTGCCTCTACAGAAATAACCCGAACAGTTTTGTTTAAGGTGGTGCATATAGAAGCAGAAGTCATACCAAGGCTTGCGCCAAATTCTATTACTGGAACGTTTTGTTTTAAGAACCTTTTAATAAGTTTAACTTCAGATCTTTCATATAATTTCCAATATATTAAAGACTGCAGATAAGGAGATTGATCTCTTACGCATATTGAACCTGTATCTGTAAGTAAGAACCCGTTATTAATTGCTGGTTTAACCACCAGTTTATGAAGTAATCTTGAAGTCAGCATATCACCTATTCGCCTTTTGAGGTAGGTCATCATGATAATATCATTTGGTTTAAGGCACTACGGTAGGCTATGGATGGATCTTCCGGATAAAATTCACCTACATAATGTTGCTTTAGGTCGTTACTGACATGATAGCCCTGCAAGTCTGAACCTGGTATTGTTATTGTTGGAACCTGGCCGAGAAAGGAAGCCCATGCGCTGAATGAACTTCTTCCGGCTCCTAGCAACACCTTAGCTTTTATGAGCACCATCAAGTCTCCGATGGCACTTCTTGAACTGCATAGCGACATGTTGGGTTCACTCAAAAGTATGCGCAGGTCTTTCTCGGTTCCATCTGATATTACAACCCCTTTCAGATCAAATCCTAATAATTCACGTGTTTTACGTAAACTTTCAATATACCAGCTTAATGGAGTCCGAAGATAGCTTCCAGGTTGAGTAAGAAAATCATTGATGGCAGCAGCCTTCTTAAAATCATTCCCCATGCGTACATTGATGCCTACAAATGGCTCCTGGTAGATACCTGATTCAGCAAACCATTTATTTTTTGTTATACTATTCAGCGAAGAAAAGATCAGTTCCCGGTGCATCCATAATTCATCAAAAGTGTGACCGGTGTTTCCCTTGAAAGAAATTAAAATATTATCCTGTGCACTGGTTGAAGCAGCAAATGCTTCTGCAAGTGTCACTACTGGAAGCGTTACACATGTTCTTCTAAGTCTAAACTTCTCCCATCCTTTGATTTCATCTTTCCCGGCGATGAAGTTATCAACCAACAGGATTTTACGATGTGCATTGGAATAGTTTATACCTCCTCTTACAATCGATGCACCCCTTAAGTGAGCCCATTCAGGTGTTAACATCGGGCAACCGAATAATTCAGAAAATATTTTAGCCCTGGCCCAAGAAAACAGCCTGTTACCTAACCCGGTCGGCCTCCAAAACCTGGCCTCACAATATAAATTAGTTAAGCCACCTATTGCTTTATTGGGAGCTTTGATCACCGTATACTTTTGGATTGTACATGAAAAAATTAGCGCACATGAAAATAAACGATACTTAAGCAAGTATCGGAAATGATGATTTTTTTTCTGCCGGTACAGCCAGGTAATTTGTTTTTAAAATTTCCTGGCTATTATCTATTTTTTTGATAGCACTGATTTTCTTATTCTCTTCGTCAATCATATAAAGGCTAAAATTTTTTGCAACAAAAAAATCAGTGATTGCCTGCTGCTGTTGTCGTTTTACCGGGTCTTCGCGCGATGGAAGGTTTTCAAAAACAATCACAGGTCTGAATCGGTCGATGAAAATGGTAGCACCTTGAAACACAAGCCATTCCGCACCTTCCACATCAACTTTAAGAAGAATATCTTTCCCGGATTCGGTAATGATGGATATCAATGAATCGAGCGTAACTACAGGTACCAGTTCCTGGAAAACATTTTCTTCCCTTGTTAACGTGTTCTCAAGAATTGTAGCCCTTGTATCACCGTCAGATTGTGCGTTCAATGTCAGCACGCCTGTCTTGTTTGACAGAGCGCACCTGATCAATTTAGCATTGTTAAATTGATTTACCTTAATCAGGTGAGAAGTATAATATGAACACAGCCCGCTGGGTTCGAAACCAATGTAAACGACATCCGGTTGTACCGCTTTAATTTTAAGTAGTGTTTGTCCAAAGTTAACCCCGGCATCAAGAAACGTGAAACTTTTTACCTTGTAAAGTTGTTCAAATACGCTCAAAAGGAAAGGTTCGCCTATACCCAGGTTATATATCAGACCTTCCTTGTTTTCAATGATTGGTATCTTAAACGTATGATTAAGTATCGTTAGTTTATATCCAATACGTAATAAAGGCAATAATTGAAGGCGATTCATTGCTCTTGCTACCTGGGAAGAAAGATACAGCATATCAGATTTTTACCATTGAATTAGTTCAACAATTGTAACATTCTATTGACTCTGTTGGTCCATGTCCACCGGGATCCGTTCACCTCCTGCTTGTGATAAGAATGCTGCAAATGTAATATACGGTTCGAGTAAATCACTTCAAGATCCTTCCACAATTCGTTTTTATTTTTGAATGGATCAATTTCCAGTACTAAATCTTTCGTAAGAAGTTGATCAAACAATAGATTACCTGGTTTTTTTCCCAATATTACAGTACCTGCAGATGCAGCTTCAAACCAACGGCAAGTAACAGGATTCAGACGACCTGCCCTTTTAGGATTTGTGAGCTCCACGGGCCAGGAGATCGTAAAAAGACTATGATTTAAATGCCACGCATATTGCCTGTATAGCTCTTCATCAGGCGCTGAAGGGTGCCTGCCGTCATGAGTGGTATAGTCGTAATACAAATGGTTGCTTTTACAAAAATCGAGCAGCAGTTCATGAAATACCGGTAGTCTTCTACCATAAGATGAGAAGGAAATCGGCCTGTTCTCTACATCTACTTTTTTAAACAATGATGCAGGTACGGCCTGCTCAATCGTATGCCATGCCGAATGGGTAAGCTGCGCAAGAAACGGTTCCGCATCATGAAAAGACGTTATTCGAATATTGAACAGCTCGTTTGAAAACAGCTTTTTTACCAGTTCAAACTGTGGTTGCAGCGTATCAAAAATGTATACAATTCGATGCTTAGCCGTAATATGCCAATCCTTAAAAAGGTCGAGTTCATAATTCTCCGGCCCCATCAAAATATACCAGATCACATCTGCCTCTACGGGAAAAGATTTTTTGGGCAGAAATTTCCGAGCCGGATCCCACCGCATGGCATGACCGACCCTGCTGGTAACTGCATGCATCCCGTAATAGGGTACTTCAACAACACTGGCACTGGTTTGCAGAACGATCTCTTCTTCTAAAGCCCGTAGCATACCATACTCCCATCCCTTCAGGCGTGGATTTTTTAGTAAAACATGCTTTAACTTCATTGACCTAAGCTAATCTTTTCTGCCAGTTATTTACAATCTCCTCAATGGTGTCGTCTAAAGTTTTTGTGATTTTCCAACCCGGGTAATGGGCTTTCATTTTATGCAAGTCGCTGTAATAACAAATGTGATCACCTTCTCGGTTTTTTTCAACATATTGATATTTCATTTTAGTACCGCTAAACGATTCCGCTATGCGGAAGGCTTCCAAAATGGAGCAGGTATTTTCTTTGCCTCCACCCAGGTTGTACACTTCGGCGCTTCGAGGGGCCCTAATAAATTCTTCGATGAAGCGT
>JBBJOD010000205.1:0-8332 GCA_037721715.1 Chitinophagaceae bacterium
AAGAGTAAAACTAAAGAAATTATATCCGTCAATCTATGATTGACATGACACTAGTGTCATGTTAACCTTAAATGGACGTCTTGCCTTCAGTTATCGAAAATCGGCTTTCATCATTAAACTTGCCTGCATGGATCTCCTTATAGTTGAAAGCAAAATCAATGCATATTTTACACTTCAGAAAATACTACCATGAACTCAAATTTTACAGCATTCAACATTATTTACAGGCGTGACAAAAAGAACAAAGTGGAAATTTGGTGTATATATCTATTGGGGATTTGTGTATCAATATGCTTCCTGCCCTGGACTCAAAACATCCGTGCAAAGGGAAAAGTGACCACGCTAAGGCAAGAACACCGACCACAGCAAATCAATACAATTATAGGGGGGCGGGTAGACAGGTGGTATGTTAAAGAAGGTGATTACGTTAAGAAAGGCGACACTATATTGTTGCTTTCTGAGATAAAGGATGACTACCTGGATCCCAGCCTACTGAAGCGTACTGGTGAACAGATAACGGCCAAACAATCTTCTGTAAATTTTTACAAAAGTAAAATTACCGCTACTGAAAGCCAGATTGTCGCCCTCGAAAATTCATTAAAAGCAAAACTTAACCAGCTCCGGAATAAGCTGCTTCAGAACCAGATGAAAATTGCTTCAGACAGTATGGAGATGATAGCCGCAGATAATGATTGGAAGATTGCTACCGTTCAATACACCCGTCAAAAATCTTTATACGATAGTGGGCTGGTTTCGCTTACTCAATTGGAAAGTCGTAATCAACTCTTTCAGACTTCGATGGCTAAAAAGGCGAGTGCGGAAAATAAGTTTCTTGCATCGTTACAAGAAAAAAATATCCTGGAAATAGAATCCGGTTCAATACAACAGGATTATACCGAAAAAGTTTTGAAAGCGGAAGGCGACAAATATGGCTCTTTATCCATGATGGCAACCGGACAAGGAGATGTATCGAAACTGCAGAATCAATTTGCAAGTTATTCAATACGAAATGGTATGTACCAGGTTATATCGCCACAGAGCGGGCAAATTATAAAGGCCGGTACATCCGGAATTGGCGAGATTTTAAAAGAAGGTGAGATGGTGGTTCATATTGTTCCGGACAATATGGACCACGCGGTAGAACTATACGTACGGCCGGCCGACCTTCCCCTCTTTGCCGTCGGTCAGAATGTGCGTTTTTTGTTTGATGGCTTTCCGGCTATTGTCTTTAGCGGGTGGCCCGAAGCCTCTTACGGTACTTTCTCAGGCATTGTTTCAGCAGTGGAAAGTGATGTTAGTGACAATGGTAAATTCAAAGTGCTTATAAGAGAAGACACTTCTTACCGCAAATGGCCTAAAGAACTGAAAATCGGAACCGGTGCCAATGGGATAGCACTGTTAAAAAACGTTGCCATCTGGTATGAACTGTGGCGTAACATCAATTCGTTTCCGCCCGATTATTATAAACCAATGCAAACTGAAAAAAAATAATGAGAATCACCTTCTTAATAGTTTTTACTCTTACCGTCATCTTGTGTGTCGCACAACCAAGGGTCTTCAAGGAAGAAGAGTTTGTTTTAGCTGTTAAAAAAAATCATCCTGTCGCCAGGCAGGCATACATTGGGGTAAAGATCGCCGAAGCTGAAGTGTTAACAAGCCGCGGCGCATTTGATCCCGTATTCAGCGTGGACAATTCTGGAAAAGAACTGGATGGCACTCGTTATTACACTCAAAGGAAAACAGAAATAAAAATTCCAACCTGGTATGGGATTGATATTTATGCTGGTAAAGAAAACATCACAGGCAGCCGGGTGAACCTGGAAGAAACCAAAGGCTCATTGAATTATATCGGCTTTTCGGCACCCCTGTTGCAAAGCTTCTTAATGGATAAACGGCGTGCTGCTTTAAAACAAGCCAAGATCTTTCTCGATCTATCTGAAGTACAACAGAACATTGTCATTAATGATCTATTACTGGAGGCGACTTCATCATACTGGGACTGGTGGGAAACATATCATATCTACCAACTCATGCAGTCTTCGTTAAAAAATGCAGAAAAACGCCTCACAATGGTAAGAACCGCGTACAGCCTGGGAGACCGCCCTGCCATCGATACATTGGAAGCTGCTGCGCAGGTGATGTCTTTTTCCATTAAGCAAAATGAAACCTTTAGTGAACTGGTAAAAGCTGCGTTGCAGCTATCTACTTTTCTATGGACGGACAATCAGCAAAACTACGATCTTCCTGCAGATATTGTACCCCAGGATTGGGTCACTAGTGAATCAATTAATAAAGACGATCTTTTAAAAGCGGCCGCTACCAACCCGGAAATTATTAAGTACCGTTTTAAATTAGATGCACAGGAAATTGAGAACAGGTTGAAACTACAGCTGGTAATTCCACAGCTGAATCTAAAATACAATCAAATCGGGTACAATTTCACGAAAATAGTGAATGATTCCTGGTTTAATGATAATTACAGGTTAGGCATATCTGTTAATATGCCTTTACGCCTTTCAGAAGGAAGAGGCGAATACCGAAAAGCAAGGCTGAAGATCAGCCAGATAAGTCTAGAACAGGCGGATAAACAGGTACAAACCTTTGCTAAAGTGGGAGCATACTACAATGATTTGCAGCAAACGATGATACAAATTTCTATGCAGGGCGGCCTGGTGAAAAACATGACGGCGCTTCAGAGTGGTGAAGAGATCCGGTTTTTTAATGGTGAAAGCACTCTTTTTCTTATCAATGCAAGGGAGTCAAGAACTATTGAATCTTTACAGAAGTTGATTGAGTTAAAAGCGAAGAACCGAAAAGCGCTGCTGAACCTGAAATGGGTGGCAGGAATAATCAATAATTAAAAAGATGATACTTCGTTACATACTTCGATGACATTAACATTTAAAATATCTAGAAAGATACATACATGTGCCTATTGGCAAATTCACTATTTATCTTTACAATCGTCCAACTCTTTTATCTGTTGAATCAATTTTTATTTTACCTGCCCTTGAAATTTGATCCCACGCCCTAAAGTGAAAAACAATTTTTTAAATGAGTTATGTCGGCATATTCGAAATGACCTCTCCTAATAAATCCTCTTTGAAATATAATACGATTTCCTGGGAATTGTCTGCGGGTTTCTTTTAATAAATTCATCGTCGCTCCTTAAAAAGTGAGGTATGTCACGACCAAAGAAAACCAGTTCACCCGGCTGAAATCTTTCCATACTATCTCCAACAAATCGAATACCTGTTCCCTGCAATACCAGCATAATTTCAAATTCAGGATGAAAGTGCCAGGAAGGAAAGAAAAACGGTTCATTCACCTTCATCAACTGAAAAACTTCTTCAGGTGGTGTGTTTACGAATTTAAGGTGCGCTTTCACGTTAGTGAGTTATTGAGTGTTGAGTAATGAAATCGGGTGTCGGGTTTCTAGTTTCCGGTTTCAGGTGTTGAGTGTTTATAATCCATAACTCATCACTCATAATTCATAATTCATAACTCCTACTACCCTATTTAATGCTAATATTTCTCCAATACGCATTTCCTGCTTCTTTGCCATGCACCAAAACCCGTTGATACAGGCGGATTTTTATTTTTTGACCCTGGTACGAACTGAGATCAACATGAAAGATCTTCCATTGTCTCTCCTTTTCTTTGCCTTCGATTGCTTCTGTAAGTACCTGCTTATTGTTAATAAAAACATCTAATGTCCATACCCTGTTTGGATCCACTCCGGCATCGAAAGAAAGTTGCTTTTGTTCCTTCACTTCCATTAAATGGCTTAGCGTTAATGCCCTTACTTCATCGCGAGGATAAGTGGCCAGTACTTCACCATCCAGAAAGGTATTACCCCTAATGCCTCCCATTCCGCCCCCAGCTCCTCCGAACCCCGCCCGTTCCAAAGTCCAGCCAGGGTTCCAATATTTTGTCAGGTCGCTCAATTGAAACAATTCGGCTGACTGAGTGATGGGTTCCTGTGTGGTGATGTTCAGGATGTCTCCTGATAGTTCAACGCCATTTTTTTTCAGCAACATTTGTCCAATGGCCACGGTTCTTTTGCTAAGGCCGGAAATGCTTTCATCGACCACCGGGGTTAAGACAACCCCACCCATTTTATCACCTTTTATTCGGTCTCCAAAACTCTTCACGAAATGATCAGGTATGGCTTTTAATCCATGCATTGTTCCAATCACCGCACCCGCATTTGCGGCGTTGCAATCTGCATCGGTGAAGTCGGCAGCTCCAAAAGCGAGATTGAGCGTTTTTAAAAAGTCCGAATCTCCAAACCATATGCTCGCAGCTATTATTCCACCGTTAGGCACAGCGTTATTTGTAGCGGGATATTCAATGTGCCACCTGTCTTCAATAGCGTTAAATACTTCCGCAGGAGATCTACCCTCTTCGGCCAGGTTAATTACCAGATCAATACATTTTCTATAGGGTGATGCTGGATGAATCAGTCGAGCTGCCTTGCGCACAATGGTTTTTGGATCTTTCTCGTAAAATCCCAGGCTTACCATACCTGCAACAAATACAGCTCCATCTGTTCCCTCCGCATATCCGTTAATGTGTCCAAACTCCCTCGCCATTTTTGCGGCTACATTAGGCAATCCCGGTGCCAGGGCTCCATATATATCTCCGCTAAACTGCGGGCCTATTGAAAACCAAAGTTTATTGTACCTGGGGTGACCAGTTTCAGGTGGTAGAACACCCTTGTTAATCAACAAGCGCGTTTGTTCACTGGATCCCCACGTTCCGCACGCATTTTCCTTCCACTGCTGGCCCAATTCCTGAACGGTGAGATCAGTACCATATTTTTCGAATGCCCTGATGGCAGCCATTTCATAATACCAGTCATCATCTACCGGCGCAGAGGATATGGAATCTGGTAATTTGTTAATCCATTCAATAGAGGCCGTGTGATGTTCAAACCGGAAACCCATTAAAGCAGCCGCCATCTGGGCAATCCAGATAGCATGTACCTTATCCTCGTAGGCAGCAGTGGTAAGTCTTAGTGTCGGTGGTCGCGAGGCTTTCGGTTTAGCATATACGCTTTTTGCGATTGACTGAGCGTACAAATCAGGACCTATCAGCAGTAAGCAACCTAGTAAAACACCATACGTCATTCTCAGGCCTTTTTTGATACATTGTCGCGACATAGTGATTGAAATTAAATAAGCTAATGAACAAAGGGCTTTTTTAGTTGATTAATTATAGCCCGGGTTGTGCTTATACCTGACTCGGCAACAGGATTATATTTCTTTACTCTTTCCACTAATTTGCCTGTACGAGTAAGGTCAAGCCACCTAAGGCCATCTCCTGACAATTCGCGTGCTCTTTCATCGTCGTCTTTAAGGACATAAAAGCGTTTAATTAAGTACACAAACTGACAACATAAAAAGGAATTCATCATTGCCAATAACTAAAGCATCGAATTAGACAATTCGATCCGTTTAGTTTAGTCTTATAATTTAATATACGTTTCATCATCCACAGGTTCCAGCCATTCTGGTGTACCGGCAGTGATTGCAATGTGTTCAAACCAGCTATCTTTAGTAGCACCATGCCAATGTTTGACACCATCATAGGTGATGATAACATCACCGGCTTTTAAAAATTGCGCAGGTTTCCCTTTTTCCTGATACCAACCTTCGCCACCAGTTATTAACAAAAGTTGAAATCCGCCCCGGTGAATATGCCAATTATTTCTGCACCCTGGTTCAAAGGTTACATTCCCAACACTAACATTCACTTTAGGGTCAGCTATTAATGTTTTGAGATAACTCTGTCCGACAAAATATTCTGCATACCTATCATTTTTCTCACCTACAGGAAAAATTACGCCGTTTTTTACTTCCTCATGTTTTGCCATTTACTACCTCCTAAAGTTTATTTCGTTAAATTAAGCAATTTGAACATTTGGGCGGATAATCATTTCATTAATAGCAACATCAGATGGCTGCTCCATGGCAAAGGCAATTGCACAAGCAATGCTGTGAGTATCAATTGCTGTCTTGTAGATCTCTTGCAATGCTGCTTTTATAGTCGCTTTTATATTTCTAATAATTTGCTGGTGATCATTGAGAAGAAGTTTTACCATCCGGCTTCAAATGCCGGTTATTATAAAAGCAGTTATGATGAAGGACATTCAGGCAAATGCGGAAGCCTTTGCCAATGCAGGTTTTTATGAAGAACTACCCATCAGGTATGACAACTGTGTGCCGCAGGTTGTAAGTACGAAACACCGGATTAGGAACAAATAGGAAATTGAAATCTGAAAATTGTCGTAGTCGAAAATTTGTATTTTGTTACCAGGAAGCCAGGTGGAAGTAAATAGGCATCCTTACCTAAATAAGGATAGTTATTGAAGGCTTTTGATCTGAGCGCCTCGGATTTGAGCAAGATCCAGACAACAAGCTCGTCACCAAATATGATGGTGAGGTTCCGATGCCAGCAAAGCTCGCCACTTAATATGCGCGCTTTGCTGCATAAGACTTCTCTTCCTTAACAGGGATGTCATTAAACCTGGGTGTCAGCAGTCTCGTCTTCCAACGCGTTTTGTACGATGGTTCAGTTTTTTTTGTTCCGTTATGGCTGAGTTGTTTAATGTAATCATTGTTCCGGCTCATCCATTTGATAGCTTTGGCAGCAAAGACAAACTGCCTATTGTGCCCTTAGCTGCATTAATTTCCGGATAACCGCATCCTGCCTGACTTTGGAAGTCATCTTTGCTTTTTTCGACAGATTCATTCGTGATAGTGGCTGAGTCTGGTTTTTATGGGAGGGGGTTGAACCGAGCGACGAGCTGCAATTTTCATATTCGAACGTGTTCAAAATTGTTTGGTGGGTTCCGAAAGTTATATACTTTACCTGTTGTGGATAACGCTGCTGACCGCCCGTCCAATTTGTTTTTGAAGGGTCCTGTTCATATAATATGGTAGGGTCGCCAGCTTCATCATATACAGTGATCTTTTCGTTTGAATACCACCGCTTTCCAAGGTTTATTCCAAAGCCGGTATTTCCATAAAAGAAATTATAATCAAGACCGGCAAGAGATAAATATGGATTTTTAAAGTTATCGTAATAAGCATATTCCCCCATCTGCAGTGGCTTTCCACCGCCAAAAAATTTCCAGCTGATGAGTGCCCCGTCAGATGAATATGTATTAATGCAATAATAATCCTGGACGTCACTTTCACTCCGTACCAGCTTTCCTTTTGAGTCATAGGTCTGAATAAGATGGTCATAAACAGCGTTGGTGGTAGCGTGGCGCCAGTCTTCCTCTATGATCCTGTTATTGTTATCGTATAAAAATTTGATAACATATAACAGCACACCTCCCACGTATGCTTTCGAGGCAATAAGTTTTTTATGAACATTATACTCCATTTTATAATCCGTTCCAGCACTGGTTGCCACGTCGACCAGGCCATCCTTAAATTGAAAGTTGTCCATAGTATGCAGATCGATTTCTGCATTGAAATAATCATAGGAAGTCATAAGGCAGCTCGGTGGCGGCTCAGACTTTTTACATCCGGAAAAAACAAGGAAAAGAACGGCTAAAATAAATGAATGCGTGGAGAACTTGCTCATGGTTAATAGTTTAATTCCAGCACAAGCCAGCGGGCAAATACTGATTAATTAATTAATTCTGTATGAAAAAAAATAAAGAATAAAGAATCGAAACTGGCTTTCAGACACCAATTGCCAGCCGTAGTGATTAGGAGGTACAAATAATTAAAGTGAAAATAAAATCTTTATTTCAATAATCCAAGGATGCAATAAACATTTATCTCGTATAGATCAACATGACCGGCATTCGGAACGTTAATCCATTTTTTTTGGTTCGGCTGGCAGTTTGTACGCCTCTTCAAAAACTCCTTTGAATGTGCCTTGTCTCGGGTAATGAAAAAAACAGGAGGACGAGACATGGTTTTCATGTCGTTGAACGGATAAAAATTCATAAACCTAGTGTTACAGCTTATTGAAGGATGCGTGGTAAGTTCCGATGAACTTCTTTAGGCGTGTATGCCGCCCGTGGCGTATAGTAGGATGTTTATTTTTATTATTGAATTCGGAAATTGAACGAGTATTGTTATTTTCATTTCGCTAAGTGGAGGAAATCAAATGATGATGTTTCTTAAACACTGATGTTGGTGACACATAAATGAGCAGTCACTATTTTAGTGACCTGCTAATGGATGCTTCTTAACTTCAATCCATTGTATTATTCGCCTGCTGCTTGTTTAGGCTTACAAACACCACTCTATCGGTAAACACCCGAGGATCTACGTCTTGCCCAGGTCACAGATCAGGCATAGTTTCG
>JBBJOD010000206.1:0-8329 GCA_037721715.1 Chitinophagaceae bacterium
GATCCAGTACCTGTTTCATATTCCGGTACTGCTCCCTTACCGTGAATTCCATTTTTGCGCCGGGATATTTCAGCAATACCTCAATGGCAAGGGCTTCAAGGGTCCTTTTATTTTCATGCAGTCCTTCCTCCTCAAAAGAACGAATGATGAATTCTATCGTTGCTTTTTCAGCAATACCTTCTACCCTTACCGGATGAATAAAGCCTTGCCTGCCATCTGTTGTCTCTGGAGAAAGCCTGTCTTTTGGCAGGGCGTTGATGATATCACCGGCGACTTTCAACGCATTTACCAGTTTGTCTTTCGCATAACCAGGGTGTGCAATAATTCCATGTATTGTTATACTAACACCGTCTGCGCTGAAGGTTTCATCTTCGAGGCTGCCCGCCTCTCCTCCGTCTAAGGTATACCCAAAATCGGCTCCCAGTTTCTGGAGGTCTAGCCTGGCCGTTCCTTTGCCCACTTCCTCATCAGGGGTAAAAAGTATTTTGATAGCGCCATGCCTGATCTCCGGATGATTAATAAGATAGTGGGCCAGATCCATGATAATGGCTACACCTGCTTTGTCGTCAGCACCTAACAGCGTACCACCGCTTGCCGTAATAATTTGCTGGCCAATATGTTTCATAAGATATGGGTGTTCTTCCATTTTAATCACCTGGCCTGTATCGTCTGGCAACACTATTTCTGCGCCCGAATAGGCCAAATGCAAAATAGGCTTAACATTTTTACCGCTACAGTCGGGCGCAGTATCTACATGGCTGCAAAAACATATGACTGGTACCTTCTTCGGGGAATTGGATGGAATGGTGGCATAAACATATCCAAATTCATCCAGGTGTGCATCCGCCAGGCCCATCTTGTAAAGTTCGTCTGCCAGGATGAAAGAGAGCTCTTTTTGTTTCTCCGTGGTAGGTTGATGTTGTGACTGCGGATCTGATTGCGTGTCGATCTGAACATAACGCATGAAGCGCTCGGCAGACGTAAAATAATAGTTGTTGAACATCGGTGACATTTCTTAGGTGAGTTATGGCAATATAGTTATGAAATTATTTACGTCTTAAATGGAAGCATGAAGTACACCGTAGAGAGTATAATGTGCTGGATTGTTGAAAATTAAAAAATCTCTTTTCAAATTGCGGCAACCTGTAAAACTCTTTACTTTACAATATGGAAATACCTTTACAACAAAAGGGCTGGCTGCGTGCAACCCTTTTTACTATAACCTTCCTTATTTTGAATATTCTGCTAGCCTTTGCTACCAGGTCTCTCCATCTTAGGCCAGTGGCTGAACCATCTAACATATTACAGGTCGATGCCCGGCTTATTACGCTGCTGGGGGCCACATTCATTGCCTTTGCACTGGTATATCTATTCCGAAAACTGGCTGACCGGAAATCATTCCTAAGCCTGGGTTTGGTATGGGAAAATAACGAATCATTTGCAGCTACCGGGTTATTCCTGGCACCGGTAATATTAGGTACTGGTTGTTTTGTACTTATTGCCAACGGCAACCTGCATTGGTCAGAAATCAGCTTTGATGCGAAACAGCTTTTTTTAAGTTTTGGACTACTTCTGTTAATTGCTTTGGCAGAAGAGCTTGTTTTTCGAGGTTACATTTTAAATAACCTGCTCCAGTCGTTGAATAAATGGCTGGCTTTAAGTGCATCTGCCCTTGTCTTTGCTTTATTTCACGCCAACAATCCCGAAATTAACATTATTGCATTCTTGAATATTTTTCTAGCTGGTCTGCTGATCGGTATAAATTATATCTATACGCGGAACTTATGGTTCGGCATATTGTTTCATGTGGGCTGGAATTTTTACCAGGGACCGGTACTTGGATTCAAAGTAAGTGGTGCCACGTTGGCAGCAGTGTTAGAACAGGAACTTACCGGCAACGCACTCATTACGGGTGGGAATTTCGGTTTCGAAGGTTCGATTGTAAATACCATCCTGCTTTTGATCTCGCTGGCCATACTGGTATGGGTGTACGAAAAAAAGTTCCAGCTTCTGTAAAATAAATAATGCCCGATGTTATGGCATAATTATCAAAGGTTTGCTATTGGCAATTTCAACCAGTTCTATATCGAAGACCAATGATTCTCCTGCAAGCGGATGGTTACTATCAAGCATGATTGAATCTTCCAATATGTCCGTTATAAATAAAGGGATTACCTGTCCAAGTTCGTTAGTCATATTCAACCCCATGCCTACTTCGAAATGAAGGTTTTCGGGTAATTGCGTTTTCGGAAACTCAAAGGGCTCCTCGCCATTAGTTTCTCCATAAGCTTCCCCGGCAGGTATTTCAAGTGTACGCTTTTCACCCACTTTCATTCCAAGCACACCGTCGTCAAATCCTTTGATAACCTGCCCACTACCTACTTCGAATTCGAGAGGCTCAACTCCTTCTGATGAATCAAAGGTGACTCCGTCAGTAAATTTTCCATGATAATGCACTTTAATAGTGTCGCCATTCTTTACTTGTTGCATCTACAAAATTTTATCGTTGAAAGTTATTAGTAATTATAAAGTCACCTGCATTACGTATAGGATAATATGTTAGATTTAATGCAGGAAGAGGATTTTACTCAAAAAACGAAGTTAAGAATATATATGCAAAGAAATAGGCCAGTTACAGAAATTTTGACGTAGAAAGGCAGGATGACAACTGCGCTTTCCCGGTAGCAGTAACATACATTTGAACACTATACTTATAATAGTTAAAAACCTGGGCTACAGAATGGAAGAGACCTCAGCCATCAATAACCAACGGTCGCCGCGCATTGTTTTCATGGGCACTCCTGAGTTTGCAGTTGCCTCGCTGAACGCGCTGGTTAAAGCGGGTTACCAGATTGTTGGGGTAGTAACAGCGGCTGATAAACCGGCAGGCAGGGGGTTAAAGTTATCCGAAAGCGCGGTGAAAAAATATGCCAGGGAACAAAACCTGAACCTACTTACACCTGAGAAATTAAAGAACCCTGGCTTCCTGGAGGCGTTGCAGCAACTTAACGCAGATCTCCAGGTAGTTGTCGCCTTCCGTATGTTGCCGGAGGTTGTCTGGAACATGCCCCCAATGGGTACCATCAATCTTCATGGATCTTTGCTTCCCCAATACCGGGGCGCCGCTCCTATCAACTGGGCTATAATAAATGGCGAAAAAGAAACCGGTGTCACCACTTTTAAATTGCAGCATGAAATTGATACCGGCAATGTACTTCTTCAGGAAAGTATGGCAATAGAAGACGATGAAACGGCGTCTGATGTGCATGACCGTATGAAAGAGATGGGAGCTTCACTATTGGTTAAAACGTTGAACGGACTTGTTGAGGGCACACTTAACGAGAAAACCCAGCATCAATTTAATGTTGATGAGCGAACCATCCACCATGCACCAAAAATATTTAAGGAAGACTGCAGGATAAACTGGAGAAAATCGATAGATGACATTTATAACCTTATCCGCGGTTTGTCTTCTTACCCTGCATCTTTTACAGAACTTAATGGTAAGACGCTAAAAATTTTTAAGGCAGAGAAGCAAAAAACCATGACAGAATTGCCACCAGGAGAGATAGAGACAGACAACAAAACTTTCTTAAGATTTACAGCCAATGATGGCGTCATTTCATTGAAGGAAGTTCAGCTGGAAGGAAAAAAGAAAATGATGATTGATGAATTTTTACGTGGATACCGCCTTACATGATAGTGTTGACCAGGAAAGGAGAATCAATATTTTACTTCGATATTAAATTTTGATGCAGTTAAACCCAGCTCGGAAGCAGCCGCGTCACTTACCCTGGCTGTAAGTCCGGCACTCTCTTTCATTTCAGGCAACTGACCCAACACCTTTGCAAATACTGTTTTGTTATTTGACGGGTTACTTACTTTTATAATGGTTCCAATAGCTACATTGTTCATCAGCGCGTAATACTTACCATCCTGCCAGCCACTGGTACTTTTAAATACACCGGCAAGCCCCAGGGTTGCTTTGCCGTTTTCTTCGTATTGCGATTTAAAATACCCACCACTACCTGTATTGCTTACAGTCGGCTGACTTACCGGGTTATTCATTACCACTGGTTTATCTTCAGCAGGCATGGATGGTATTTCCTGCTTTTTCTCTTGCTTCACAACAGGTTCCGTTGTTTTTTCTGGTGCGGTAACAACTGCCGGGTTTGAGGCGGGCAGAGATGCAACCGATGGATTGTTACTGTTATCCATAGGCGGTGATGTGGCCCTGGAAGCTAGTGCCGACTGGTCTTTCTTCAATTTCAGGTAACCAACTATCAGCCGCGCACCGGCTTTTACCTCATCCCGGGAAATACGGTTCCACCGTTCCAGGTTTTCAATAGGTACTTTATTGTAGTTGGTGCTTATTCTGAACATCCATTCTTTATCCTGCACCGAATGAAATACCGGAACAAAAACTTCGTCTTGTTCTTTGGTCTCGTTCTGCGAAAAATTGGTATTGGTCAGTGGAACTTTTAATGGTTGGCCGATACTGAGTGGTTTGTCAATTGTTGTACTGTTATACGGTGCAATTAATTTAGGGCTCATATTATAAAGCCTTCCAATGCTGTACCAATTCTCTTTCGCTGCAACAGTGTGCGCCAGGTAAAGATCCGGAGATATTCCCTGCACCATTAGTTCTTTCTGCTGGGCAGAAAGTGTATTTGCAATAAAGCCAAGGAAAAATACCACTACTAAAGCGCTGCGCATACTGATCTGTTTAACGTACAAATATGATGATAATCCGCAAGGTAAAACAATTAAAACGCCATTTTACCACAGCTTTAAGAACTAAGTGTTTACAAGTGACTAACGTTTATTTCAATCAACCCTCTCTTGCTAACACTTCTTTCTTACTTTTTGTTATTCTTGCGGCTTTTGGAAAGCATCCACTTTAAGAGCTCGCGTTCTTTGAATGCATTGTCCCAGCTATTGTGCGCAACTCCCGGATACTCTGTATACCGCGTATCTGCACCCAGTTTTTTCAGCACCGCAAAATAATTTCTTGAATTACTTACATCTACCGACTTGTCTTCATCACCATGAAAAAGCCAGACTGACACTTTATCGGCAAAGCGGTCAGCAACGTTTACATCACCGCCGCCACATATAGGGATGGCAGCTGCAAAAAAGCTAGGATATCTTTGAATCATATCGAAAGTGCCAAAACCGCCTAGTGAAAGCCCACCAATATACATCCTGTTTGGGTCAGCTTTTTTTGAGGCTACCAGGCTGTCAAGTAAAAGCTTCACTAATAAGGCCGGCACAGTTGGCCTGGGAGAAAAAGAAAGGTCACGGCTATTGCCGGTTGCGCTTAAGGTGTCTCTCCTGGGTCTGAAATAACTCCAGGTACTATCTTTGGGGCATTGCGGAAAAATCACAATTGCTGGTAAAGAATTTCTTACTGAATCATTTGCAAATAATGATCCTCCGTGTTTTAGCTGCGCTTCATTATCATTACCCCTCTCGCCACTGCCATGAAGAAAAGCCAATACGGGATATGGCTTCCTGTTATCATAATCTTTTGGATAGAGTATCCTGTAAAGCAACGTATTGCCACTTCTTGTAAAGGTCATCTTTTTATAAAGCTCCAGGTCCAGGCACTTACCCGATAACGGCAATGCTGCAACAAATAGAATGATCAGAAAATTTTTCATTAGCTTTTTTTAATAACGTATGGTAAAATGCTGTTTGATTTTAAATTCATCCCTGAAAAAAACCAGGCCAATAAAGAATAGATCAATGGTTAAAGTAACCGAGGTATCTGCCTTGATTTTTTCCCATGCCTCTTCCATTTCTTTGCTCCAATGAATATCATCAAAGATAAGTATGGAAGACGACTTTATATGATTGCCCAATGTTTTAAAATACTGCAAAGTGGGCTCTTTTCTATGATTTCCATCAATGAAGGAAATATCTACCTTTTCCGGTCCTTTCAAAACGTCTGGTAGGGAATGATCAAAATGACCTTTGATCAATTTGATATTAGTTAAGTGCAAATCGCTAAAATTGGCCTCAGCTATTTCCGCAATACTGGAAGCACCTTCCAGCGTGATCACCTTTGAATTTTTGTTGGCAGAGGCAAGGTAGGATGTAGTTACCCCAAGGGAGGTACCCATTTCAAGGATCAATTCCGGCTTGAAATATTGAACAATCCGAAATAATAATTGACCGTACCTGGCTGGCTTCGCAGCATTGCGAGCGATATGGGATACCTTCCTGCGTTTGCCACCAGGTATTACAGATCCCGCCCCCATGTCTTCCACTTCAATAAGTAGTTTGCTTTGATACAATTTATGCCTCAATGCCTCTACTTCTTCATAAGCCGCAAAGTTCGTGGTATCATTTAAAACATTTTTTACAAAATTAAAAACGAAGGGCGAGTGAATGCCATGCCCTTTGCCGTTAGAAGCAGTAAGCCAATAGCGCACGTATTTTCGGGCAAGCGTGAAACGAGAATATGAATGGTGAATGGTCAATGGGGAATGGTCAATGGTGAATCCGATTTTTTAAAAATTTAGATAATTTCTAATTGCTAAGATACCTAGTGATGATCAAATGCCGATATCGGGTATCAGGTCTCGGTTTCACGACGGTCTAACCCATCATTCATCACCCATCACTCATCACCCATCACTTATTCACCATTGACCATTCACCATTGACCATTCACCATTGACCATTGACCATTCACCATTCACCCTTTCCTTTCCCACAACTGGAAGCTATAGGCATACAAATGTTTTTCGTCTGCATCAAAATCTCGGTTGGACACGAGCCGCCATTCCTTTTCACTGATCTCAGGGAAAAAAACATCTCCTTCAACAACTGTTTGTACCCTGGTTAGATAAATTCGATCAGCCAAAGAAATGGTTTGTTTAAAAATTTCGCCGCCGCCGATGATAAATACTTCTTTTGCATCGGTTTCGGCACCTGCCTTTAGCGCATCATCCATGCTACTTACTGCTGTAACGCCCTCTTCTTTCCACTCTTTGTTGGATGTGATCACTATATTAGTTCTGCCTGTTAACATTTTACGGAACGACTCGAATGTTTTACGGCCCATGATTACCGGCATCGCCCAGGTGGTGTTCTTAAAAAACTTCAGGTCGTTAGGCAAATGCCAGGGTAACTGGTTATTTTTACCTATTACATTGTTTTGTGAAGCTGCTGCAACAAAAGATATCATCATAAGCTTGACAGAATTTTATGAACACAGGAACTGGACACTTGTACAGTAGCTCGAAATTTTTCTACGTTTTAATCTTATACTGCCACAGGTGCTTTGATAGGCGGATGGCTTTGATAGTTTTCGAGTAAAAAATCTTCGTACCTGAAATCGAAAATACTCTTTACGTCACCATTTAGTTTCATCGAAGGCAGGGGATAGGGCTGCCTCGCTAATTGTAGAAGGGCCTGCTCCCTGTGATTGTTATAGAGATGCACATCTCCAAAAGTATGTATAAAATCACCCGGCTCCAGGTCGCATACCTGTGCCACCATCAGCGTAAGTAAGGCATAAGAGGCAATATTGAACGGTACCCCCAGGAACACATCGGCGCTCCGCTGGTACAACTGGCAACTCAATCTTGGCCGTTTATCTTTCGCAGGTGCACCGGTACTACTGACATAAAACTGGAACAGCGCATGGCAGGGCATTAAAGCCATATCAGCCAGTTCACCGACGTTCCATGCACTGACAATCATGCGACGGCTATCTGGATTAGTCTTTAACTGCTTTATAACGTCAGCGATCTGATCGTGTGTTTTGCCATCAGCACCTGCCCAACTTCTCCATTGTTTGCCATATACGGGGCCAAGGTTGCCCTGCTCATCTGCCCATTCATCCCAGATCCTTACCCCGTTTTCTTTCAGGTACTGCGTATTTGTCTCTCCTTTCAGGAACCACAATAATTCATGAATAATGCTTTTCAGGTGAAGCTTTTTGGTAGTTACCAGCGGGAAACCTTTACCCAGATCGAACCGCATCTGGTAACCAAAACAACTGGTTGTACCGGTGCCCGTGCGGTCTGATTTCAACGACCCGGTTTCAAGAATATGTTTCACCAGTTCAAGGTAAGGTTGCATGGCTGCAAGTTAATTAAACTGCAGCTAGATAATGATCGGCATCTTGAATTGTGAGGAAGATGTGGATTGTGGCAGTGCACTGCATACAGATAACCATTTTTACTTAACGGGCCAGACCATGATAACCCTTTTAAAACTTTCATACTTTTTATTTGAAGTCAAATTTACTGGCTGGCCTGGCCAGTAAAAAACGGGAACCGTTTGAATTGTCAGATTCGATGGTAGAATTGCAACA
>JBBJOD010000207.1:0-8308 GCA_037721715.1 Chitinophagaceae bacterium
AATGAAGCGCCTCAGGTTCCTTGAATAACAAGCGTTGCCGCGCTTCGTTGAAATCCCTGGACAATGAACCAGCCTGTGTACAAGGAGATTTCAGCTCAAAGCGCGAAAGATGCTTTCATTCGAAGTTGCTGCGGCGCTTTGGCTAAAGGACAAAAGAATGTGTTTCTGATAGGCAGGGCATTTTGTCTGAAGCGACAAAGCCGCCTTTTTTTTGTCATTTCAATGAAGCGCCTCAGGTTCCTTGAATAACAAGCGTTGCCGCGCTTCGTTGAAATCTCTGGACCTTGAACCAGCTGTGTACAAAGAGATTCCCTCTCACAGCTCTGCATTAATACCCTTCCGCGCCATCATCCCCTCTCTTATCAGCAACTGCTTCGATGTTGCCCTCTTTTGAGATCCTGATTACTTCCGTTCTTCCAATTGCATCGCGTTTATTGACCTGGTAACCCATTTTTTCAAGCCTCCAAATAATGTCTGCAGGAAAATCCTTTTCAACATCCAATACGTCGGGTAACCATTGGTGATGGAACTTTGGTTTGTTCACGGCATCCTCTGCATTCAGATCAAATTCAAGCATATTAATGAGTGTCTGAAACACGGAGGTGGTGATGGTGGTGCCACCGGGCGTGCCGGCGACAATATACGGTTTGCCATCCTGTAGTACAATGGTCGGCGTCATGGAACTCAACATTCTTTTACCGGGATAAATGGCGTTTGCCTCACCTCCCACGGCACCGTACATATTAGGCACACCTGGCTTCACACTAAAATCGTCCATTTCATTGTTCAGCAAAAAACCTGCGCCGCCGACCACCGTTTTACTTCCATATCCACCATTCAGCGTGGTAGTAACCGATACGGCGTTCCCTTCTTTATCATACACGCTCAAATGGGTAGTTTCCTCGCTCTCCGGGCCAAGGTTTCCAGATTGGATAGTGGTACTGCTCCCGGCCTTTTCAGGGTCATAGAGTTTCATGCGTTCATTGATATATTTATTACTGGTAAGCGTTTTAACAGGTACTTTATAAAAATCCTGGTCTCCCAGGTATTTAGCACGGTCGGCATAGGCAAGGCGTTCTACTTCCGTCATCAGGTGTACAGCTGCTAAAGAATGAAACCCATATTTTTTTAGCGGTTTCTTTTCTACCATTTTCATCATCATAGGCAGTAAAACCCCACCGCTGCTTGGAAGGGGCATGGTAAGAACATCGTACCCTTTGTACCTGAACACAACAGGTTTCCTCGGCTTTGCCTGGTAGTTCTTAAGGTCAGCATAGGTGATAATGCCATTGCCTCTTTTCATTTCTTCAACGAGTAGCCGCGCCGTTTCACCTTCATAAAAACCTTTTAGGCCTGCATCTCTTATTCGTATCAAAGTATTCGCGAGGTCTTTTTGCATCAAAGTATCACCGGCTTCCCAGGGTACGCTTTTTACAAACACAGGTAAAACGGTATTCTGTTTTCTAAAAGCTGAATCCAGGTCGTTCAGGCTTCTTGATTCGGCTTCTGTTATAGCAAAGCCTTTTTCAGCAAGGTCTATCGCGGGTTGAATCAACACCCGGAAAGGAAGTATTGCATATTTGGAAGAAGCGAAAAGTCCTGCAACTGTTCCGGGTACACCTGCTGCCAGGTGGCCGTCTATACTAAGGTTTGCCTGGACGTTTCCATTTTTATCCAGGTACATATCGCGGGTTGACCGGGAAGGTGCTTTTTCGCGAAAGTCGATGGTTATATTTTTGCCGTTTTTAAGATGCGCCACAAAAAAACCTCCGCCACCAATATTTCCGGCGCCGGGATAAACAACTGCCAGCGCCAGTTGGGTGGCGATGGCGGCATCAATGGCATTGCCCCCGGCTTTAAGTATCGATGCACCTACCTTGCTCGCCAGCGGGTGTGCAGAAACCACCGCCCCGTTTTTGCAATTGATTCTTTTCTGGCTGTTGTAGGAGTAAGCATTAATTTGGTCCGCAGATGCAGCGATTTGTTGGCACAGGCACTCTTTGTAAAAAAGCAGGCAGGCAGCAATGGTAATGCAAAAACTTTTCATAACAACTTCAAATCTTTCAATAAATTTAGTGAGTATCACCGATTGTACATTTTTTTTTACATATTACAGAAAATACAGGAATCAATTTTAGCAAGCATTCTCCGTCTGAAATTACTCCGTACGGGGGCAAAAAATTATTTAATGAAGACGTTTAGAAAAGCAATTACAGTAATTCGATCAGCCGTATTTACGGCCATAATGATTCTTTTAACGCAGTGGGCATTTGCGCAAACTGTTACCATTAAAGGAACAGTGAAAGACGGAATGGGACAGTTGCTCCCGGGTGCTTCCGTTCAATTACTTGGGTCTGCCAATGCAGCGATTGCTGACAATAACGGGTATTATACCCTGGCAGCAAGTGCCGGTAAACAAACAATGATCGTTTCCTTTGCCGGCTTTACTACGCAGCGTTTAGTTGTTAACGTTACACCCAACGGGCCAGAACAGAATTTCTCCTTGAAGAGCGCAGGGGACCTTACAGACATCACGGTAATCGGCACCCGGAACGCAACCCGCACACGCGTTGAAACACCAGTACCCGTTGATGTGATACCGGTTTCCCAGGTCATCAATGAAATTGGGCAGGTAGATATCAACCAGATACTAAACTTTATTGCGCCTTCCTTCCAGTCTTCAAGACAAACGATCTCTGACGGTACAGACCATATTGATCCTGCCCAGCTTAGAGGCCTGGGAACCGACCAGGTGCTTGTGTTAGTCAATGGCAAACGACGCCACCAGTCAGCCCTTGTAAATGTTAATGGTACAGTGAACCGTGGCCAGGTTAGTACGGATATGAGCGCTATCCCTGCCACTTCAATAGAAAGGATCGAGATCCTTCGTGATGGCGCCGCTGCCCAGTATGGCTCGGATGCTATTGCGGGCGTGATAAACATCGTATTGAAAAAGCGAACAGGCTTACTCGAAGCGAGCACCAGTTTCGGACAGTACAATACAAGTTATCCAAAGAATTACGCTTTGTACAAGCTCAATAATAAGGCTGATGACCCGGATGTGAGCGTGATCGACGGAGGTACTTTCCAGGCTTCACTTGGTTATGGTTTTAATATTGGAAAAGGTTACCTGAACCTGACGGGTGAATACATAAAACGCCAGGGAACCAACAGAACAGGTACCTATACGGGTGCAGTGTACCCTAATGTAAACGGGGCAAATCGTGATGACTCAATCATGCAGGCCCGTGGCCTGACACGCAACAATTTCGACATGCGTGTAGGAAATTCCGATATGAAGAGCGGCAGCGGTTTTTACAACTTCGGCTACCCGGTAGGTGTTTCCGGAGAAATTTATGCTTTTGGAGGTTATAGCAAGAAGAACGGAGAGGCGACAGGTATTTTTCGTTACCCAAGTACTGTACCCGGGAACGCAAGAACGTTTGCTTCGAATGTTTTCTCTGTCTACCCCAACGGCTTCCTGCCAGAGATACAATCAGACATCATGGATTTTTCAAGTGCGGTTGGTTTTAGAACCAAAATCAACGAATGGAACTTTGACATCAGCAATACCTACGGCACCAATACATTTGATTTTGGGGTGGCTAATTCCGCCAACTATTCACAATTTGCTGTAGCAGGTAATAACCAGACCCGTTTCGACGCAGGTGGATTGAAGTTCTGGCAGAATACGGTAAATGCAGATATCAACAGGCAGTACGGCGTGCTGGAAGGACTCAACGTTGCAGCCGGCGCTGAATTCCGCGTGGACGCCTTCGGGATTAAAAGCGGTGAAGAGGCTTCTTACAAAAATTATGACGTTCCTTCCGGAGCTTCTGCCGGAGCACAGGTTTTTGCCGGTTTTATTAACAGCATCGGTAACGAAAAAACAAGGAATTCAAAAGCCGTTTACATTGATCTTGAGCAGGATTTCACAAAAAACTTTCTCTTAACCGGTGCCTTAAGATTTGAAAATTACAGTGATTTTGGTTCCACGCTTAATTACAAATTCTCTGCCCGTTACAAATTCAGTGATGCCTTTAACCTGAGAGCATCTGCGAGCACTGGCTTCCGTGCCCCTTCCATGCAACAACGTTTCTACGCGAAAGTGAACACCTTGTTCGTTTCGCAGGGCGGTAACCTGGTGCCTATTCAATCCGGCACTTTTACAAATGACAGCAGGCCGGCGGGTATTTTAGGTATTCCAAAACTTAAAGAAGAAACCAGCCAGAATTATTCAGTCGGACTTACCGCCAGGCCTTTCACCGGTTTTGAGATTACTGTCGACGCCTACCAAATCGATATCGACAACCGCATTGTGCTTACAAACAACTTCACAGGTGGAACTGATTCGGTTCTAAAAGCACAGCTAAGTGCTGCCGGAGCAACTACGGCTAACTTTTTTACCAATGCAATAGATACCCGGGCCAGGGGAATTGAGGCCGTATTTTCTTACAACAAAACCTTTTTGAAAGACCACTCACTCCGTACGACACTCGCTATGACGTATATCGACAACCAGGTAAAAAAAGGCGCCGATGGAAAACCGATCATCCATGCATCATCCATCCTTGTTAACAGCGGTCAGTTAGGTAGTTATTTCAACAGGGAAGACCAGAGCAGGGTAGAGGTAGCCAACCCTAAAGACAAGATTAGCCTTACCCTTAATTATAAATACAAAAAGTTGGGTGTGATGCTTCGTTTTGTTCGTTTTGGAAAAGTAGTATACCTGGATCCGACCATGAACCCGAATCTTCCGGCCACGTTTCCTATAAATGCTTTCACACGCCAGAACGAAACGCTTGACCAGGAATTTTCACCCAAGACGGTAACGGATCTGTCAGTCTCTTACCAGATCATTCCCCAGGTGTCTTTCACTGTTGGGTCTAACAACCTCTTTAATGTTTACCAGGACATGCATACGCATAGCGGCAACATGAGCACCGGTCGATTCATTTACAGTCGCCGTGTACAACAAATGGGCTTCAACGGAGCCTACTATTTTGCAAGGCTGAAGTTGAGTTTAGATACGAAGAAGTAGTGAACTGTCGGGTATCGGGTATCAGTAATTGGGCTGATAGCTGAAAGTTGATTGCTGATAGCGGTTGTACAAAAAATACAGGTTTACAAAAATAATCGGACCTTTCACGACTCCGTGTTATTTTTGAGAGAATGAAAAAAACCGTAGTCATAGATATCGTGGGTTTATCATCTTCGCTGATTGGCGATCATACTCCCTTTTTGAAAAACTATGCTGTCACGAATAACCAGGCTACGATTCAACCTCTTTTGCCGGCGCTGACTACTTCAGTCCAGTCTACTTACCTAACCGGAAAATGGCCGGCAGATCATGGCATTGTTGGCAATGGCTGGTATGACCGGGAAGATGCAGAAGTAAAATTCTGGAAACAGTCTAACAAACTGGTCAGTGGCGAAAAAATCTGGGACAGGGGCAAAAGGGAAGACAGCAATTTCTCCTGCTCCAACATGTTCTGGTGGTACAATATGTATTCGACTGCCAATTATTCTGTAACTCCACGTCCGAATTACCTGGCGGATGGTCGCAAGATGCCCGATTGCTATTCGCAGCCCGCTGAACTGAGGGATGAACTGCAAGAAAAGCTTGGGCAATTTCCCCTGTTCCAGTTCTGGGGGCCGGGCGCCAATATAAAATCCACCCGCTGGATTGCCGATGCATCGATGTTTATTGATGCTAAGTATGATCCAACCCTTACATTGATCTACCTGCCACACCTTGATTATTGTCTGCAAAAATGTGGACCTGAACCCGGTAAAATTGCCAAAGAGCTGAAGGAAATTGACGACGTAGTGGCTGAGCTGGTGAAGTTTTACCAAGAGAAAGGAGCCAATATTATCCTTTTGTCAGAATATGGAATCACTCCGGTAAACAATCCCATTCATCTGAACCGCTTGTTCCGCGAACAGGGATTATTGCAGATCAGGATTGAACGCGGGCTGGAACTTTTAGATGCCGGGGCATCTAAAGCTTTTGTGGTAGCCGATCACCAACTGGCACATGTTTATATAAATGACCCTTCCGTAACCCGCATTGTACATAAGATGCTTAAAGAAGTGCCCGGCATCGACCTGGTCCTTGACAGGAAGGAACAGGAAGCTTATCATATCAACCATCCGCGTTCCGGTGAACTGGTTCTGATGGCCGACGAAAAAAGCTGGTTCACTTATTACTTCTGGCTGGATGATCAAAAGGCTCCAGACTATGCAAGAGTGGTTGATATTCACAAGAAACCCGGCTATGACCCCGTTGAAATGTTCATGACGTCTAAAGCGAGGGCCGGTTATAAATTGCTGAGAAAAAAAGCCGGCTTCCGGTATGTGATGGATGTGATACCGCTTGATGCGAATTTAATTAGGGGGTCTCATGGCAGGGTAGGCACCTCTACTAAATTTCACCCGGTTATCATCACCAGTAAGAAATTGGCTGACGGGGTTATATTGCCAACAGATGTTTATGATATAATCTGGAAGCATTTGAAGGGAGGTGAGGAGTAATGAGTGATGAGTGATGGGTGATGAGTCGGGGTAAAGGGTGTCGGTACAACTTCTATGTCATTGCTATTAAGGTGGAGACTTTCGTGAGACCGGCTACTCCGGGAGATGTTGTGAATTAATTTAGACAGTATTTTTTTTTAATCATATCAAGCTATGCCATGAAACTGAACACTAACCGTAGACAAATTCTCAAATCGCTGCTGGCAGTTCCATTTTTGGCTTCCACAGGAATGCTGGGCAACCCGGCCAACGCTGGTGCAAATCCTCCTTCTTCTTCGCGGTTGAAGGTTGCTCTAAATTCATATTCGTTCAATGATCCCTTACGAAAGGGAACCATGAGCCTCGATGACCTGCTTGAATTTTGTGGAGGGCAAGGTATTGACGCAGTAGACCTGACAGGTTATTACTTCCCAGGGTATCCCTCAGTGCCTACCGACGAATATATTTATCATATCAAGCGGATGGCTTACAGGCTGGGACTTGACATTAGTGGTACCGGCATACGCAATGACTTCACTGACCCGGATGAAAACAAGCGCAAGGCAGATATCCAGCTTGTGAAGAACTGGATAGAATGTGCATCCAAAATGGGAGCGCCGGTTATCAGGATCTTTGCAGGTATTCAAAATCGCAAAGGGTTTTCCTGGGATGAGGTAGCAAAATGGATGATGAAAGACATAAAGGAATGTGTAGAATACGGAAAGAACCATGGTGTAGTGGTAGCAATACAAAACCACAACGATTTTATTCAAACCGCTGATCAGGCCATAAAAATCATCAAAATGATTGACTCGGAATGGTTCGGCCTGGTGCTTGATATCGGCAGTTACCGGGTAGGTGATCCCTTTAAACAGATAGCAGACACAGCACCTTTCGCAGTAAATTGGCAGATTAAAGAAAATATGTATGAAAATGGCGTGGAAGTAAAAACCGATCTTGGTAAAATCATGGGCATCATAAAATCTTCCGGGTACACTGGGTACCTGCCAATAGAAACCTTAGGTGCTGGCGATCCTGCAGTTAAAGTGCCTGTATTCCTGGAGAAGGTACGCAAGGCGTTGGCTGAAAGCTGAAAACCGATCGCTGGTGCCGGCAAGCCATTACGCTTTAATATCCCACACCAGCGCACTTGCTCCTAAAATGGCAGCATCTGCTTCTTTCAGGTGGCTAACCAGGATCTTCACCTTGTTTTGAAATACCTGTATAAGGTTTGCCTCCATATTTTCCTGGGTGGGCTTTAATATAAGGCTGCCTGCTTTGGTGAGTCCACCAAATAAGATAATTGCTTCCGGGCTTGAAAACATCACAAAATTTGCCAGTGCCAGTCCAAGAATTTTACCGGTAAATTCGAAAATTTCCTTCGCCAGTTTATCACCCTGTATGGCCGCATCGTACACCGTTTTTGAATCAATATTATCAGGTGGAGTGTTTCTTAACAGGCTCTCTTCACTGCTATTGTGCAGCATTTCAAGCGCAGTAAGTCGAACGCCGGTCGCGGATGCGTAACTTTCCAGTGAACCGTATTTACCGGTACCTGTATGTAGGCGCCCGTTGGGAATAATGATGGTATGGCCCAGTTCACCTGCAAACCCGTCGTGCCCGTAAACGAGTTTTCCGTTAGCCACAATCCCGCTTCCTACCCCGGTGCCCAGCGTGATCATAATAAAATCTTTCATTCCTTTTGCTGCACCATACATATTTTCCCCGATCGCAGCAGCATTTGCGTCATTGGTTAAAACAACGGGTAACTGGAATTTATCTTCCACCAGTTTAG
>JBBJOD010000208.1:0-8306 GCA_037721715.1 Chitinophagaceae bacterium
ATACCAAGTCAAAATACCTTGATTTTTGTTATGGGTTATGACAGAGTCTGCTGGTAAAGGCCGAGAATCCACTATTGTTTATCGTGGCACGCTGCGTTAATAACAAATCCTGAACAGGTCCTTTAAAAAACGAAAAGGTGTCTATTACGGTAATAACTATTTCTTACTGTAATAAACACCTGCTGAACACAAGAATTAGGCTTGGATCCTAATCGTAGTATGGTACTATTGCTGGTCCTGCGACTCTAGCTTATTTACCGGGAAAAACGATCCAAGATGAAGTATTAATTCCATACAGGTATTTTAATTGTGAAAAAATGTTATCCAACTATGCTAACGAACGCAGTTGTTTAATATTATGTTGTTCAAAGGGAAAGTTGTCTTCGGAAGTTTTACTTTTAATGGCTGAATGGCATGAAGTTGTAGATTTGTTTACGTACAATGACGACGGATAATCTTCAAACCTGCTCTTTTCTTCAAACTAAAAATGTAAAATATGCCAGAAAAATCAGAAGCACCGTTAATTCAAGACAGTGATTCGGAAAAAAGTAAATTAAACGAAACGGATCCTTCATCAGATGGAAGGAACAAGGAATGGCAGGACCGCTCCCGGGTAAACCTGGAAACTGCTCCCGGTGAAACCATGACCAATATCGAACGTGATTTTGAGCCGGAAGACCTGCAAACTGATGATAAAAAAAATAAAAAGGATATACCAGCCTATTGACACCCGTGTTGTGGCAGAGACGAACTGGAAACCACGTAGCTTTGAACGGTAGCCTTAAGTATAACGTTGTTGCTTCATGACCAACGTAAAATCTTCAAGTGCCTAAAAAAAAACAGGTGGTAGAAACCACCCGTTATTAAATCAAAAATTAACTGTACCGGAACATTGCTGTTGATGGGAGGCATCATTTGCAAGTGGTTCCGCACATGAGAAAAAATTGCAGATATTTTTTTTGTATACTCAGTCGCAAATGTAAATAGGCTGCTACTAAAAAAAAATGATTCTTCACTTATCCATGATATTTAGACCTTGATTCATGAAAATTTTTGAGTCATTTTTAGAGAGTGTGTTATTACAAGCTTTCAATCCAGTTTTTGAAACTGCTAGAATTTTCCTGGCTTATCACTACACATTCCGGACTTTGAACCAATAACTCCACTTCAACCTTTACCCTGTCGTACGGCCTGTATTTTTTAATAAAATTAATGTTGATTATGTATTTCCTGTTGGCCCGGTAGAATATCTTTTTGTTAAGTTGTGCCATCAGGTCTGTAAGGTTGCTGGCATTCGCCATATATTTCCTGCCTTCTTTATCTACTACAAAAATCAATTTATGCTCGGTATAGAAAAAGGCCACATCTTCTGCTTTGATACTTTGGTATTCAATTCCTTTTTTAACTATTATCCTGTCTTTACGCGCTACGGTATCTTCCAGTTGGTGGTTGTTCAGCAGCTGCAGGTAATTAATGGTAAAATGTTTCTTAAGATTATCGAATTTATTAAGTGATTGTCGCAACTTATCCGGGTTGATGGGTTTAAGCAGGTAATCAATTCCATTGTATGCAAGACTATTTTGTGGGTAATTATCATAAGCTGTTGTAATGATTACAGGCGTATATATATTTACTTCTTTAAAAATATTTATTGACATGCCATCGGCCAGTTGAATATCCATAAATATCAGGTCGATGTCAAAGTCTTTGCTGTTAAACCAGTTAATGCTTTCTTCAACCGATTTCAGGATTGCTGCAACACGGCATGGGCAGTTGATAATAGTTAATTCATATAAGAGATGCTCTATAGCTCGCTGTTCATCTTCAATTATGACTACACTTAGCATTCGTTGGTTTTTAGTTTGGTATTCTCTGCTTCCCTTATTTCTCTAACCGATCATAGATTTTAAATAGTTAGAGATGATCATTCTAAACTGTATAACAGCGACGGTTATCTTACTTCAAAATTAGTGGCTTTGGATATCATACCCTTATTGTTCATGGAGCCATTCAACCTTTCATACTTTTTTTGTTGGCTATTGGTTGTCAGTTATCAGCTTTTAGTGTCAGGCACTGAATTGCTTTGAACTCTTCTACCTATGTTTTAATAGTCTCTTTCTTACCCGGTTTTGTGCTACCATAACCACGGGGCTCCTGGGGGTGCCGTTGCATCTGATTAATTATTTAAAATTAAAAAGCCTTTTTTGCAAAACATGCCTATTTCGCGCTTTGAACTGAAATCTCATGATAAACAGTTTAATCGGTTTCAGTGACTGCTTTTAGCGCCTAAGTCTAAAATATTTTGGCTTTGGAAAAATACCGGCCTCATAAGCAAAAAATACGTGGCTTTTTATGTCTATTTAAATCGGCCAAATTCTTAAAAGATTACCATTATGAAGAAGATCCAACTGCTTTTTGTAATGCTTTTTTTCGTTGTGCAGACTTTTGCACAGACAAAGACGTTAAGCGGCAAAGTAACTGACCGGGTAACAGGATCTCCGCTATCGGGTGTATCTATTACCATCACCCGGAAAGGCGCATCACAAGGCGTTCAAACCAGTTCAGACGGTTCTTTCAGTATCGCAGTTCCTGAGAACGTAAAAAGCCTTTCGTTTTCTTACATCGGTTACACGACAACGGAAGTAAGCGTTAGAGACAGGCTGACCATAGACGTAAGTTTGTCAACTGAAGAAAAGAAGCTGGACGAAGTTGTAGTGGTTGCATATGGTTCTGAGCGAAAAAAAGACATTACAAGCGCCATTTCAACAGTTGATGAGAAAACCATCAGGCGGCAACAGGTAACCACCGTTGCACAGGCGCTCCAGGGAACAGCATCGGGTGTGATGGTCGTTAATAATAATGGCCAGCCGGGCGAAAACCCAGAGATCCGCATCCGTGGCATTGCTTCTATCAACGCTTCCGCCGAACCACTGATAGTACTCGATGGCGTGCCTTTCGATGGCAATCTAAACGCCATTAATCCGAACGACATTGAAACTTTCAGTGTTTTAAAGGATGCCACGGCCACGGCATTGTATGGTTCAAGAGCAGCAGCCGGTGTAATATTAATCACTACAAAATCTGGCCGTAAGGGCCAGGCCCCCTCAATAGAAGTTACAAGCGTTTTCGGCGCATCGTCCAGGTCGGTTCCTCCATACAGTTTCGTAAATTCTCAGCAGCTTTTCGAATTATCATGGGAAGGATTAAAGAATCTTTATACAAAGAACGCACTTCCCAATCCTGGCCAAATGGCAACTGACGACCTGGTAGAAGCACTGCGTTATAATCCTTACAATATCGCCAAACCGGTAGGCATCGATGGAAAATTAGTTTCAGGTGCAGCAGCGCTCTGGAATACGGATTGGCAGGATGAATTGACCAATAACAAAGCGCTGCGTAAAGACATAAACGTTGGCATATCCGGGGGAAGCGATAAATCAAGGTATTTCGTTTCTGGTGGCTACCTCGGGCAGGAAGGCTACCTGGTTACCTCCAAATTCCAGCGCGTCACTTCCAGGATCAACTATACAACAGATGTGAAAGACTGGTTGCAGTTGTCACTCAAATCCTCTGTGGTTTATTCAGACCAGAATTTCCCGGTACAAAGTACCGCCACATTTAATAATGTTGTTCAATATATTCAATCCATGTCGTCGATTTACCCGGTTTACCAGCATGGTGAAAACGGTGAATTATTGCTGGATGATGCGGGTAAGCCCATCTATGATTTCGGATCACCCATTATGGGCCGAAATGTAAACCAGAACAGGAATACACTTCAGCCATCGAACCTGGTTGCAAGTACTCTTGCAGACAAACAAAGAACAGAAAGACTACTGACCAACTTAAACGTAGCTGCCGATGTATCGATCTTAAAAAATTTAAAGTTCAGGTCCAACTTCGGTATAGATCGTTCTTCTCTCAGCCAGCTCGCTTATGGAAACCCGGTTTATGGAAATGCCGTTAGTGTGGGAGGAAGAGTAAGCAGGACAGAAGCCCTGACAACTTCCTGGACATGGAACAATATGCTTAACTACCGTAAAATACTCGGCGACCATACCGTTGATATAATGGGAAGTGTTGAAGCCTATAAATACGCATTCCGCACGCTGACCGCCAGTAAAACCGGTTTACCTTTCGAGGGGTTGTACGAATTAAGCGCAGCAGCCCTGAATGAAAATACCATTGGAAATATCACCGATGAAACGATTACCAGTTACCTGACAAGGGTCAAATATGATTTTAAAGGAAAGTATTTCGTTGAAGCCACCGGGCGCTGGGACGGCTCCTCCAGGTTTCCTGAAAACAGCAGGTGGGGGTTTTTCCCTGCAGCGGGGGCTTCCTGGGTGATTACAGAAGAGCCGTTTATGGGAGGTTTGAAATTTATCGGTCTCCTCAAACTCCGGGGCTCCTATGGTTTTGTCGGAAATAAAGAATTGAACGAATTTTTTCCCTACCTGAACCAATATACTACTGGTTATGATGATCTTACAAACCCGGGTATTTACCTGACCGTGCTGGGCAATGGTATCATCCAATGGGAGAAACAGGGCAACCTTAATATCGGGATAGATGCAGGCCTGTTTAATAATCGGCTGTCTGTAAGCGTAGACTATTTTAATAAGCGATCAATAGACCTGTTGTTTGCAAAACCCCTCGTTCTTTCAGGGGGCATTCCGTCGATTGACGATAACGTTGGTACCATGGTCAACAAGGGCATTGAATTCAGTGTAAACGGTGCCATAATGGCAAACAAAAATTTCAATTGGGATATTGGCTTTAATATCACCTGGTTAAAAAACAAGATAACCCGAATTCCGGGCACCGAAATAAATAACCTGCCTACTAACAATTACAAGATTGAAGTCGGCCGGCCTTACCTCGATTTCTTTATGCCCACCTGGGCAGGTGTTGACCCTGCAAACGGGGATCCTTTATGGTACGCAGATGAAAAAGATGCTAACGGAAACCCTACGGGAAAAGAAATTACCGTCAATAAATACGATCTGGCCACCAGGCGATACCAGGGTTCTGCCATACCTAGATATACCGGAGGTTTCCGTTCGTCTGCTTCCTATAAGAAGCTCGAATTAAATGTACTATTAAACTTTTCTTTAGGCGGCAAGTTCCAGGACAATGACTATGACGGTTTAATGCATGGGCTCACTGCAGGTTACGGCAGCCAGTTGCATTCCGACATACTGCGCCGCTGGCAAAAAGTGGGCGACATCACTAACGTACCGAGGCTAGATGAAGACAACAATGATATCAATAATCCTTCGAGCCGGTATCTTTTTAAGGGAGACTGCCTGAGGCTACGAAACGTAACCTTGTCATATAATGCTGGCAACCTCGTCAGCGGAACGATCATCAGCGCAGCACGGATATTTGTACAGGCCGATAACTACCTTACCTGGAGCAAATTGAAAAAAGGAACCGATCCTGAAGTAAATGTTGATGGACGATCACGTACCACTTCCAGTCCTTTTAAAACTATATCCGCCGGCATCAATATCACCTTATAAATCATAAATCATGCGGTCAATATATAATCGTGCTGTTATCTTCGGATGTGCCCTTTTGATTTTTACCATGGGCTGTAAGAAAAGTTTCCTGGAAGAGCCTGTTCCTACTACGGCCGTTTCACACCTTGATGTTTTTAAAACAGAAGCCGGCGTAAGGTCATATTTCACCGGTATCTACCGAAATCTAAGGAGCCAGTGGCAAAACCTCAATGCTACGGCCGGTGGTACTACAGATTCCTGGGGTTATACATCTGTTCATTTGGCAAGGGTAAATAAGGGTCTTGATATTATTAATATAGGCGGCTTTTACCAATTTGATTACAGGCATGAAAACAGGGAACCTAACTTTAGAAGAACGCGATTTACCTGGGGGTTTTTTTATGAACACATTAACCAGGCAAACATTATAATTGACGGCCTTGAAAAAAGCGCACTCACTGCCGCAACCAAACAAAGATTGCAGGCAGAAGCAAGGGCATTAAGAGCATGGCTTTATTTTGACCTGGTGAGAGAGTTCCAGCATACGGTAACAAAAGACGCCAATGCGCCCGGGATACCAGTTTATGAATTGCCAACGGACGCCAGCAATAAAGGGAAACCACGTGGCACCATCAAACAAGTGTACGATCTCATCAACAGTGATATTGCTTTTGCCATTCAGCACCTTGGTGTTCCACGGCTTCTAAAAAGTAATATCAATCTGAATGTCGCTTATGGAATGGCTGCCCGCATTTACCTGGAACAGAAAAAATGGTCAGACGCCAGGAATGCTGCCATCAAAGCAAGGGAAGGCTATACCCTTGAAGCTGGCGACTACGGTAAAACCGACCTGGCATCAGCAGAGTGGATCTGGGGCTTTCCACAAACTACGGCCAACGGTGGACAGTCTACCTACTATGGAACACCCAGCGCTTTCTATGAGAAAACAGGCGATGGATATGACAACCTTTATGTAAGCACTACGCTGGTTGCTACATTCTCGAATACTGATGTACGTAATTTATTTTTTATTTCGAACAATTCGGCTGCCAATGCAAGGAGGTATTCAACCAATAAGTTCGGCGCTGAAAGCCCTGATGACATCACCCTCATCAATGGTACGACCGCCAAATTACGTATGACCGATTTTGAAGAAGACCTTCCAATGATGAGAGTGGCGGAAATGTACCTGATAGAAGCGGAAGCAGGTGCAGAACTGGGTGAAGCGGTTGCAGGGGATGTTTTGTTTACGCTGCAAAAGAACAGGAATACTGCTGCGCTGAAGTCTGGCAATGCTGGCCAGGCATTGATCAACGAGGTACTGTTGGAACGCAGGAAGGAGTTGTATGGCGAACTTGGAATCGACTATATGGATGCAAAAAGAAGGCAATTGCCACTGGTAAGAACCGGGAATCATCCATTGGCATTCCTGTTCAACATACCGGCGAACGATGCCCGGTTTTTGTTGAAAATCCCTCAGTCGGAGCTGGACACGAATGAATTCATTGATGAATCACATCAGAATCAGTAGCTGTCAGCGTAGAGACGCCATGCCGGCGTCTGGCAGGGTGTAGGATACAGACACTGGCTAGCCCTCATCGTTCTTCATTTACTTCATTTGTTTTTATGAAATTCGGCTTATTTTAGCCGATGGAAAAACCTGCAACCTATTGTGAAGCCGTTTTTACTATGGAAGCGGCTAACGTACACCGTTTGTATCACGATAATGAATATGGCTTTCCTGTGGAAGATGATGACAGGTTGTTTGAAAGACTTATTTTAGAAATCAACCAGGCTGGTTTATCATGGACTACCATACTAAAAAAGAAGGCGAATTTCTTCAAAGCCTTTGACAAGTTCAACATTAGAAAGGTTTCCTGCTTCAAGCAAGAAGAGTTTGACCGTTTGATGCAGGATACAGGCATCATCCGTAACCGACTAAAGATCGCGGCGGCTATAGAAAACGCAAAGAGCATCCTGTTACTTCAGGAGGAATACGGTTCCTTTAGCAACTGGTTAAAACACCATCATCCCCTTACGAGACTGGAATGGGTTAAACTTTTCAAGAAGACCTTCCGATTTACGGGTGGTGAAATTGTGAATGAATTTTTATTAAGCACCGGATACCTGCCAGGTGCTCATATTGAAAGTTGTCCCATCTATAAAAAGGTTCTTTCCAAAAAGCCAATGTGGAATAAAAAATTGTAATTATTAGTTCTGTTGCAATCCTGCCAAAGAGTAAATCTTCACCCGTTCTTTTTAATTGCAAATATGCATGTAAGGTTAGAACCTGTCGATTTTTTCACTCAGCGGCCGGATACTCATCAGTCTTATGACATGATTTACAGCACAAGAACACCGTCATACGGTTCCTGCTATGTTCAAAACTACCACCCAATAGTCGACATTCGACACTATTCCTCATACACCCCCTTGCCTATTCGTTTTTAATATCTAAACTTACTTTAATAAATATTTACTTACTTTATTGCTAATATCTGTTGGCATCAAACAAAACCTAAAAATGGAACAAGAACTGGCTACTTTCAACCTGCAGGATAAAGTGATCGTGGTCACCGGTGCAACCGGAATCCTCGGCAAAGCATTCATAAAGGGTTTGAGCGCTGCCAATGCCCAAGTAGTAATCATTGGCAGGAACGAGGAAGTTGGTCTCGCAAGAGAAAGCGAGATAAGAGCGAAGGGGAAGGAGGCGTTGTTTGTAAAATGCGATGTATTGATCAAGGGTGACCTGCTGGGTGCACGAGACCTGGTGATGCAGAAATGGGGGAGAATTGACGGGCT
>JBBJOD010000209.1:0-8289 GCA_037721715.1 Chitinophagaceae bacterium
CCCATGCCATCCGTAAAACACCCGACTGAAACCCTGCACGGAAATCCCAGGCAACCCCCTGGTATTCACCGTTTACTTTTTCCATAAAAACACGCATGATCTTGCTTTGACCCTGGTCGCCAACTAACGATTGGCCTCCAAACGGGCCGAAGTTCTCTTTTGGTATGGGTATGATCTCCGAGGTTGAAATGCCCAGAACTGCATATGGAAGGCAAACGGCCGGTAGGTTTAACTCTGGTACTTCCTTTTTTATATCAGCCAGTGTCACAAACTTTTCGTTTACAACGTTTTCCGGTTTGATGTAACGGCCCTGTGCGTTTTTGTCTTCCCGCGGCCCCAGCTTAGCATACAATTGTTCGGTTGTTAAAGTAAGCGGCGAGTTTGGCAGACCTGTCCACCGCAGTCCGGCCGGATGTCCGAAGAATGAACCTTTCTTTACATGCCATATCCCTCCAGTGCCTACCCAATCGCCCTGGTTATCAGTGTAAAATAACTCTCCATCAATTAAACCGAGTCCGCACGGCGAACGTACACCGGTTGCCCATGGCTGCATCTGGCCC
This sequence comes from Chitinophagaceae bacterium, assembly GCA_037721715.1. Taxonomy (GTDB): domain Bacteria; phylum Bacteroidota; class Bacteroidia; order Chitinophagales; family Chitinophagaceae; genus JADCRZ01. The sequence continues at coordinate 561 of JBBJOD010000209.1, forward strand.
TCGGGTGTTATTTTCATGATCCATCCACGCCATGGCACGCGACTTTCACCACGCCACCATTGCTCGTTGCCAAAAGCAACGTTGCCGGAAACAAAGAAAGAGCCATCAGGAGCTATCTTCGGACCAAAGCTGTATTCATGGTAATGGCCTGAAACCGGCCATGAATAAACGGTTTCATACATATCCGCCTTTCCATCCCTGTCTGAGTCAATCAATTTGGTTAATTCACCGCGTTGCGCGCAGTAGAAGGCGCCATCTTTATAGGCTAGCCCCAGTATCTCGTGCATACCCGACGCAAACCTGCGAAAAAATGGCCGCGCACCGGTTGGATTCTCAGCTATGTATACATCTCCGCGCCGCGTAGATATAGCCAGTTCTCCGTTAGGCAATACCGTTAAACCACCTACTTCCAGAATCACACCTTCTGGTGCACTTACCCGTGCAATTTTGAAGTAGTCTTCTTCCTTGGCAGATTCCTGAGCAGGTAAAGCTGGTGAAACCAACAGGAGTAACCACTGAACGATCAAAACCAAAACTGTTCTACTGGGTAAAAAATTGACGATCACGTTATTCATGTAAGGTTTTTTGGGATGTTGTAGCAATTGATGTGGTGTATGTGAACGGCGGCTGCCTGAAAAATAAGTTTTAGAATAAAATTGAATAAGTCAGTTTATTCTGCACCGGTATAATCAATTCTTTTTGACCATTCTGGTCACGTATAATGGGCTTGGCACCACCGGCGTCATCTATCCTTATATAGTAAGCCTTTTCATCTACCAGGTACATGCCGCTTTTTATTTCTACAATAGATCCGGCGCCAGCCAATCGTGCATAGATGTTTGCCGCTCCGTTTGCAACAGTCAGTTGCCGCCTAATTCCCTGGCCATTGTCAATAACGGTAGCCGCATCTTCCACCTGTAAACCATAAACCTGGTAGAGAAAGGTAGGAGCATCAGCTTTATTGACTTTATAACCCTTTGGTACAAACGATGTACCTGTAGTGTCGGTTATCCAGGCAGCCTCGCCGGAATCCAGTTTTTGAAGAGTCAACAGGGGGTTTCCAAAACGTTGAACTACGCCTAATGGACGGGCGGAGCCATCACCACGGTCATGCCACATGGGTGTAGCGTCGAGGAAGTTGCCGCGCCATACCTGTATGATGGCACCGTGGTCCATATCGTATGTATAGTGAACCTGTTCCGGGCTGCCAACAGATACCGCATGAACTACGCGGATACCCATGGGGATATCCATGAAACTTCTCAGGATGGTGTTGACCGGCGTAGCAATGTATATCGGGTCTGTACTTTGGGTCTCGCTTGCAGAGGCAATGTCGCCCAAAATAAACTGTCGTATGCCAGGCCCCGATACTGCCAATGCTACCGAGCGATTCGTCCAATCCTGCATTTTTGTATACAGCAATTCAAAAGGCAGGTTTCCTGCGGGGAGGTTGAGTGTGGCGCCCTGGCTTCTTCTCTCCGGGTTGTTAACAAGTTGCCGGTTGATCTGCATGATTCCACGCCCCCCGGGAACAGCAACGGTAAAAGTATATTCTCCCGGTTCAGCTACTTTGAATGTGCCGGTATATTTAATAAAGTATTCACTGGGAAGCTTGTTGATCGTGTTGGCAGACAGACTTACGAGTGTGCCCTTCGCTTCCGGGGGCAGCTTGGCAATATCAGCAGCCTCGTTGAACCTGCCCTTATATACAGTATAGTTAAGGTCGGTCAGTTGGGGACGTGGCTTATCTAAACTTGTTATTTTAATGTCTCGGAACGCAACGGAACCATGATCACCCTGGAATCTAACAGGTCCTCTTGAAGCTTCCTGTTCGCTAATGGCGCCCCGCGTTACTGCCTGCAATGTTACATCTTCATGTATGTTAACGCCGTTCAGTGTTACCCGAAGCATTTTGGCGTTTTCCGTTTTTTTTCCGCTTTCATCAAAACGTGGTGCCTGGAAAGAGATCTTGATATGCTGCCACAGTCCGGGTGCCTTGCTTACATTTTGCCTGGGTGCGTATCCCTCATATCCTTTTTTCCCCACCGGGCGGCTTTCATCCCATCGTTCATAGATGCCTCCGTTATCTCCAGGTGTTGGGTTTTTAGCCATCCAGCTATCTAACAGCTGCACTTCATAGCGCCCTTGCAGGTAGATGCCTGAATTAGATCCTTTGGCCATCATATAATCCAGTTCCAGGTCAAGGTCTCCATATTCGGAACTGGTGAATAAATCAGCGCCGTTTTTATTCGGGAGATTCAACAGTACCCCTGTTCCTGGTGATGCAGCCATGGCCCCCGGTATGTCAGGATCTGCCGTAGCATCCATTACTATGCTCCAACTGTTACCGGGTTGTTTGAAAAAAGACAAATCGTTTAACGGTACCGTTGTTTGCGCCTGAGACGAATAGCAGAGGGCGAAACAGGAAACGTTATAAAATATAACAGCAGCTAGTTTGTTCAGCACAGCAGAGAACGGATTCGACATGATGTAATGAATGGAGTGAAAGATTACACGAAACACTGGTCGAAAGTACAAAGAATATTACAGCGCAGTAAAACAAAACATAACATTGATTGATGCAGATGGAAGAATCGTTGTTTTAGGGGATTGAACGATTCAAATGTAAAGGTTCCGTAATAAGCCAGCGAGTTGAGCAAGGAAAACAAAACGTTGAGCTGGCTCCGCTAAGAGCCACGCGTATATACAAAGCCAGACTTCAGCCTGCAAGAGTTATCAGGCAAGTAATCTGGCACATGCGTTATTGAACAGTCGTTTAGCTTCCTGCTGCATTTCGTTGGGAAGCAGTTCAAAAGAACTTTCATTTAAACGAAACGCCACTTTCTGTACAGGACGCTGGTCGACAATATTGATGGTTTTGTCCCATCGCTCCATAAATTCTTTAGGGGCGTCTACAATTAAGTCATTAAACAGCTCACGGAACTTATTTCTTAAATGGTCTTCCAATGCTTTATTCATACAGGGTTGTTATTATGTATTCAGAATTCGTTCTGGGTCAATAATTTTTCTAGTTGAACTTTTTTACCATTATTACTGTTACCTGTTAGCAGGAAGATGCCACTTGCATTTCCAGGCCGGGGAACAACAGGTAACAAAAATAACCGATGTGATTTTGAAAAGGAATGGATGATTGAATGTACGATTATTCGTTCACTTTACAAATTTACCCCTCATCATACACTGTAAGATGATCAACCAGGTATAACTTACCTCTACCTGGTAGTGACTTACCTATTTCATAAAGGCCTTGATAACATAATTACTTCCATTGCAATTAAACAACTCTATTATGATACCAGCTCAAAAAAACTTATGCTGTTTCATCGACTGCCTGTCGATTTCCCTGGTAGCATACGTTGTGAATAAATCTCATTTTGTTGATTACTTTAGGGCGTATCACAAACGGGTACAGGTCTGGCTGGCCCATGCTCCTGTTTACGCTGTTCATAGCAAAAGTAAAAGGCAGCCAAAGGTTTAGCATACTGTCAAAATCTTCGAGGCGGTAAGGATCATCTGTAATGTTAGCTACTAAGTTCTTGGAAAACTTAGGAAGCCCCGGCTGGATGCTTAATCCAAATGAAAAAGCCGTTTCCAGGGTATCTACAATATGCAGGTAATGAGCCCAGCTTTCTGCCCAGTCTTCCCAGGGATGGGTACTGGCATAGGAACTGATAAATTCAAGGTTCCAGCCAGCAGGTGCACCCTGGTTGTAATGCACCTTCAGGGCCTCGCCATAATCCTGGCGTTCATCACCGAAAAGTTTACGAAATTCATCTAAATACTTAGTTCCATCAATCAGCCGGTTCCAGTAGTAATGCCCTACTTCGTGCCGGAAATGTCCGAGTACAGTTCGGTATACCTCATCCATTGCCCTTCTTGTCATTTCTCTTTCTATATCGTCGGCCTCTGCGATGTTCAAAGTAATGAGGCCATTATCGTGCCCTGTCAGGATCTTTTCTTCATCATCCAGCCCTTCATCAGAAACAAAGTCGAAAGATAGCCCCGTTCCGGGTTCCTGGTGTTTAGGAATAACGGACAGCCCTAAACGAAGTATAGAATAGATTAACCGGTGCTTGGCATTTTCAATTACTTTCCATCTTCTGAAATACTCAGGTTTGGAAAGGTCGGGAATGGTACGGTTGAGTTGACATGCCTGGCAGTAGGAATGGTTGCCGCTGGCATCTACCAGCCAGTTGCAGATACCATATTCATGATTGGCGCAATACCTGTATGAAGTTGCATCATTCATATAGATATTCATTGTGCCATCTTCGTTTTCTACCAGCGGAAGCAGCTGTAGAAATTCTGATTGAAAACCCAGGTTGTAACCGCATTGCTCACAGTGACTATTTTCAAAATATAGAAGTTGTCCGCAGTGTGTGCAGTTAAATACTTTCATAAAAAACAAACTGACTGAATGGTGGCAGGGAGATTATACCTGCCGATATCACCCAATTTTCAGTTGTTCTTTCTGCTATGCAATTGTCTTGCCATTATGATGAATTGTGTAGCAAAGTAATTAGCAGTTGCCGTTACTAGAACAAAGTGCCTGCAGTTTTTTCAGGAAGCGTTACCAGGGCCGATAGGCCCGGAGCAGGAACGAATGGCCGCAGGCGTTCTTTTTCGAGCTTCATTACCGTGGGATACAGAATGTTGTTCTCTAAGTGAACGTGCTGCTGAAGGTCATCGTCGAAGTCGTTAAGCGCTTGAAACAGTGCGGCAACGACGGATAACGCGCCTCCTGGTAAAACATAATTACTAAACAGGTTGCGGATCAATGCGAGATCTTCTCCGACTATCTTTTGTTCGATTTCCAATATAGCTATGCGATGTTTTATACAACCGGCATGCACTGCATTTTCCGGCAGGCTTGATTGTGTAGCCTGTACAAGAAATCGTACATAAGGAAAGATGGCTTGTTCTTCCTGAACAAGGTAGGCGCTCATAGCGATGGCAATTCGTTGAAAGATCTCGCCGGCTTGAAGGATAAACGGGTAAGCCCGCTGCATATCAACTGGTACATGACTGAATAGTTCAGTGATCATCAATAGCGATTTCCTTACATACTGGTGATGGTTTATGACAATAAAGTCTACAAGGTAATCGGCGGGCCATTCCTCATACCGAAGATGATAAACGCGTGGTAGCTGAATTGCCGCGTACAGTTTGTATTTAACATCACTTAGAGAAAGATTTTGCTCTTTACAAGCTTCCTGTAATGTATACTTTCCCCGGAAACTATAGTCAAGCCCAAAATTTTTAAGCACAGTGGCATTCCTGCAATCAGCCAGGGCTATCTCTTTCAGCGTTTCCGCGTTCTTGGTTTTTTGAGCCGGCAGCACGCAGGCTAATGAATTTTTCATTTTTTGTTGAGATTCGGGTTTCATAGAATTGGATGGATACGGGTCAGGTTTGTGACTTACAAGACAGGTAACGCATTTGAATTAAACTTTGCTTTTCCGATATTATTGTATGAGAAAAAATATTCTCATACAATAATAGCAGTGAATAAATAAGCGTCAATAGCATTCAGCGTTAGCTCGAGAGCGTCAGATAGTAAGGATGCTGTAAAAACCAGTGGAGCCATCCGGTTCACGATATGGATTCTCTATATCTTCCATCCATACTTTATCGTCAACAAAAAATTTGTAATGATATTTTCCCCTTGGAAGCATGGGAATCTCAATTTTCCATATTCCATCGTCTTCATGGGTCATAGCCAGGGTATCATGTGCCCAATTATTGAAACTTCCGGCAAGGCACACCTGTGATGCGCCTGCAACAGATACGTGCGTTGCGCCGTCGTCCTGTAATGAAAATTCAATGGTCTTTTTTGCGGTGTTGATGTGAGGGGAGGAGAGAGTTTTCATAAAGATTGGTTTATATATAATAGAAAAAGGAAAGGCTTGGATCTGCTTCAATACGAATCAATGTTCACCTAACTTCCACTGCCGACAGGTGGGTATCAGCATCAACAACACCGGGGAAATCTTCTGTAGCAAACTACAATATTCTTTATAAATACTATGATTTTATGTATGAATTTAAAAAATAATATATGAAAACACTTACAAGTTTTTAAGAGTTGGAAGGCTTGAATGCGCTGGGCTAAGGCCTTGCGTGAATATACCAGGGGAGTTCTGGATTTAGACATCAACAAGAGCTGCCAGTTTCGGACAACCGAGACGGGCACAAGTTGTTCGCCGGTCGTACTTTAGTTTAAAATCATTGAGTCATACGGTCTTTCGTCAATTGCCCGGCGAAACACTTGCGCCAGTTTCGGGGTTTTCCTCTGCGTCATTAGCGGTTAAATCTTCCTGCGCAGGTAGGCACAAGTTGTTCGCCGGTGGTCCTTTAGTTTAAAATCATTGAGTCATACGGTCTTTCGTCAATTGCCCGGCGAAACACTTGCGCCAGTTTTCGGGGTTTTCCTTTGCGTCCTTAGCGGTTAATTCTTCCTGCGCAGGTAGGCACAAGTTGATATCCGGTCGTACTTTAATAATACGGTCTTTCTTTAATGCCCGGCGAAACACTTGCGCCAGTTTTCGCTGAGAGCTGATAGCTTACTAAGCCAGGGCTTCATACAAGACCTCAATCGTATGAAGTGCTTTTCTTCCGGTGCCATCTTTAATTTGGTGGCGGCAGCTGGTACCCGGAGCAGCAATGATGGTGTCTTCTGCCTGTTGGCGGACGGCGGGAAACAATACCAGTTCCCCGATCTGCATAGAAAGGTCATAGTGTTCCTTTTCGTAACCAAAAGATCCTGCCATGCCACAACACCCTGACGGAATTACTTCTACCTTGTAATTTTCCGGTAGAGAAAGCAACTGCACAGACGGATCAACAGACGAAAGTGCTTTCTGTTGGCAATGGCCGTGGAGTTTGACCAGCTTTTTCTCTTTTGTAAATTGCTCCCTAGTAATATTCCCTTTGGATATCTCCCGTGCAATGAATTCGTCTACCAGGAAGACGTTTGCTGCCAATTGTTTCGCGGCAGTTAATTGTTCCTCTGCTGCGAGGTCTACGTATTCATCACGGAAGCTAAGAATGGCGGAGGGCTCAATGCCGATTAGCGGTGTTTCATTTGTAACCAGTCCATGAAGCAACCGGATATTTTTATTGGCAATCTTTTTAGCCTGTCGAACAAATCCTTTGCTGAGCCAGGCCCTTCCACTTTCTATGTGTTCAGGAATGATTACTTCGTAGCCCAGTTTCTCAAGTAGAAGAATGGCCTTTATGCCGATTTCAGTGTCGTTGAAATTGGTGAACTCATCACAAAATAAGTAGACGCTTTTTCTTTCCTGGTCTGAATGGACAAACGTATTGGCTTTGCCTGTTGTCGATTGATGGGTTTTATACCAGCTTCTCAAAGTTGTTTTAAACAATGTAGGCATAGACCGTTCAATAGCAAACCCGGAAAAACGCTTGACCAATTTACTGATGCCGGGGTTGGTCATTACGAAATTGTAGATACCAGGTGCAATGGCGCCAATTCTCGATGAACTATTAAAGTTTGCAATCAAAGTGGATCGAAACGGTATGCCATTGGCATCGTAGTAATGCTGAAGGAACTCGGCTTTCAGCTTAGCCATGTCCACATTAGAAGGGCATTCTGATTTACAACCCTTGCAACTCAGGCAGAGGTCCATTACATCCAGGATTTCTTTGTGATCGAAACGGTTTATTTTCTGGGAATTGGTCAAAAATT
>JBBJOD010000006.1:0-27650 GCA_037721715.1 Chitinophagaceae bacterium
TCCACCGGCCCCCGCAAGAGGGGGAGAAAATGCCCCGACGGGAGAAGCAAGGTTCAAAGAAGAGGTATTGAATCACAAACCGGATGTACTGTTCATTGATTACGCTTTGAACGACAGGTCGCTGGGTCTGGTAAAAGCCAGGCAGGCCTGGCAAAGTATGATAGAGGAGGCCACCCGCCGGCATATCAAGCTAATTTTATTAACTCCTTCACCTGATCAGCGGGTAGATATCATTGCGCCGGGCAACGAATTGGAACAACATGCTGCCCAGATAAGGCAGCTCGCCATATCATACAAAACAGGTTTCGTGGATCCGTTTGGGTTATTCCAGGAAAAAATAAAGAACGGGGAAAAGATTGCCGATTACATGTCCAGTGTGAATCACCCTAATAAAAAAGGCCACGAAATAATTGCTGACCAAATCATGAAATCGTTTTGACAGGGCCATCACCTGGACTTAGCCTGTAACTGCGGTCATGTTTTTTTTATGCTATTCAAAAGAAACTGCTTACTATTTGATTTACTACTCACTATCTCAACAGAAATGCCATTTCCTTCTTTTCGGCAAATAAACGTTTCTGTATGCGGGGTTTCAATATAACGCAGCTTCAGTTCCAGCACATGATCGTTCTTCCAGGAAAAATTTCCGGCATCTTTAAAGGGCAACAGCGCAGCCAGATTTGGTGATGCGTAAGGCCCTGGCTTCATTGTATCTCCATTTAACCAGGATGCAGAACCAAAATGCAGTTTGAATTCCGCCGTATCGGTTTTTACCGTCAACTCACATGTATCAGTAGTAAACCGGAAAGAAAGCAACTTTATGTTTTTCTAATTTGATTCCATTTCAAAAGACCTGGTCGCCCACATTTTTTCGTCAGCCTTTCCTGCATTTTTTGCGGCAACCGGAACCGCAAGGGAAGCTAACTTCTTTTTAAGAAGAGCAGCGCTGTTTGCATCAGCAGGCAGTTCATCTTTTTGCAGAGCGGGTAATAAGTATTGCCAGACCAGGTTCAGTTGTTTCTGAGTGGTATAATGTTCAGCAGTAATCGCGAGTACAGCATCCTGGTCGGGCATAATAATAATGAACTGGCCAGCAAGCCCATCGGCACGATAAGCATTGTTTCTGCAACGCCAGAACTGGTAACCATATCCCTGCATCCAGTCACTGGAGTCTTTGGGCGTATTCGGGGCAACCCATATCGGCATCGGGTCTATCTTACTAGTGGTGGCCTCGGCTATCCATTGTTGAGATAACAATTGTGTGCCGTTCCAATTTCCCTTTTGCAGGTACAGCTGTCCAAACTTGGCCATGTCTTCCGTTTTGAGACGTAACCCAAATCCACCTGTGTTGATGTTTTGCGGACTCAGCTCCCAATCAATTTCTTTAATTCCCAGGGGGTTAAATAATCTGGGTGTTAGATAGTCCATTAATTTTTGACCGGTTATTTTTTGAAGTATGGCAGAAAGCGTATAAGTGGCCAGCGTATTCTATAAAAATTTTGTTCCTGGTTGGTATTCAAGTGGGCTGTTAAGAAATCCTGATACCCAGCTTTTATGGTTGTTGATCGTTCGGGTTGTTGGTTCCACGCCGTGACCTGTAGACATAGTTAGCAGGTCTTTGACGGTCATTTGCGACAGGTAAGCGGTAATGGAATCAGGTTGTTCGCCGGGAAAAAAGGACAGTACCTTATCGCTTACCGAAAGTTTTTTTTCACTAACTGCAAAGCCAATCGCTGTTGAGGTAAAACTCTTGCTAACAGAATACATGGCATGCCGAAGACCTGGCCGGTAAGGGTTCCACCATCCTTCTGCGATAACCTTTCCATGACGCAAAAGCATAAAACTGTGCCATTCCTGTTTGCTGTTTTGAACAGCCTCGACAAAGCGAATAATACTTTTCGAAGAAACGCCTTGCAACTCCGGCTCGCTTCGTGGAAGCAAATAAGGTTGCTGCCCGAATGTAAGTATGTGTAGCAGGAAAACAAATAACGAAACAGCAAAAGCTCTTTTAGTAGGGTTCATGAGGTAACTTTTAGGCCTGGCTTTACAGTCGATCCCTGATTTTGGGGATGAAGGTCACTTGTTTTGGTGATTACTGCAAATGCCAGGAACCGGTAAATTTTCACTTTGATATTATTTACTCACTCTATCCTGGGGAGTCACGTTAAATGTGTGAACTTTAAAAATGTGCACATGCTAACAATGAAATTGGCGGAGGAGAAGTAGAGGCCCTCCGTCTGGAAGGCTTTTGTTCTTAAACCAAACAATGCCTGAGATTGACTTGGCTATTATGTTGAAACTTATTGAACTGATGCTGAATCTACCAGGAAAACATATACTTCCCGTGGGCCATGAACACCTACAACAAGTGTTTTTTCTATATCAGCAGTGCGGCTGGGGCCTGAGGCAAAAGTGATCAACGAAGGAATGTTCTGTTGGTATTTTTCTTTTAGGGATAGCATAGCATCCCTGATCTCAGGTACGAGTTGATTGGTATAGGCGATACAAACATGAATAGGAGCGTATACACTTGCGGTGCGGCCATTTAGCTGGGCGGAACTTAACACAATGGTTCCGGTTCGTGCCACGAGACACTCACAGGTAGTAATACTTACATCACTGTCTTTCAATGCCAGTTGAGGGTCAAGTGGAAAAGATCCTACGTGCATAATCCGTTGTAAAGATCTCTCTGTGCAAAAAATACGCGTCCATTCTTTTTGCTGTACGAGTTGCACGAGCCGTGCTATCATCTCAGCATCATCCAGGCAGTATATAAATTTGCCTTGCAATTTACTAAACTCTTCTGCAAACTGCACTTCAAGTTCTTCCCTTCCGGCATGGTAGACCGAACTGTTGCCTTCACTTTGCGGAAAAGGAATAGGCGTTGATTCACTCAACGCCTTCCTTATTTTTTTCAGAATATTTTCTTTCGAATAAGATGCATTCATATCAAATCGTTAGTGTGGGCTCCTAACAAGAAATGCTTGTTATTACTTATTTACTTATTATAATTTAACCATTCACCACTCCCATTCACCTCTTAGCTCAGCGAATGATTCGTCGCATTGCTATCATAAGGCGGCACTCCTTCGCTGATAATTCCATGATCGGTATGATTGGTACCATCTTCTTCACTTACATCAAGTGTTTTTTTCTCTTCATAAGGGCGCTTACCTATAAGTGCTTCCACATCACTTTGAAAAAGTACTTCCCGGCTTAATAAAGCTTCCGCCAGATTCTGTACCTGTTCCGACTTTTCGGTAAGCAACATTTTGGTACTCTGGTATGCCTTGTCAATTAGTTTTCTTACTTCTTCGTCAATCAACTTAGATGTTTCTTCGGAATAAGGTTTTGTAAAAGAGTTTTCAGCGGCAGGATCATAAAAACTTACATTGCCGACTTTGTCATTCATACCGTAAACGGTTACCATGGCATAGGCCATTCTCGTGATCTGCTGGAGATCATTTTGAGCACCGGTTGAAATTTTACCGAAATTAAGGTCTTCGCTGGCTCTTCCTCCAAGACTCATACATATCTGGTCAAAAAGCTGGTCTGTATTATACAGATATTGCTCCTTCGGCGTGTACTGGGCGTATCCAAGAGCAGCCACGCCGCGGGGGACGATGGTAACTTTCAACAGGGGATAAGCATGTTCCAGGTACCATCCACAAATAGCATGACCCGCTTCATGATAGGCAATAATCTTCTTCTCTTCTGGCGAAATAATTTTGTTCTTCTTTTCGAGTCCACCTATAACCCGGTCAACAGCATCCTGGAAATCTTCCATTTCAACATGCTCTTTACCCTTACGAGCGGCAATCAGGGCTGCTTCATTACAAATATTTGCAATATCGGCACCAGCAAAACCTGGTGTTTGCTCGGCAAGCTTATGAATATCAACTTTTGTTGAAATCTTTATGGGCTTGAGGTGAACTTTGAAAATATGTTCACGTCCTTTCAAGTCAGGTTTATCAATTGATATCTGCCTGTCGAAGCGTCCCGGCCTTAACAATGCAGTGTCTAACACATCAGGTCGGTTGGTAGCTGCCAGAACAATAATCCCGGTTTCACCACTAAAACCATCCATTTCTACCAACAACTGGTTAAGGGTACTTTCACGTTCGTCGTTACTCATGATAGCATTCTTACCTCTCGCCCGGCCGATGGCATCAATTTCATCGATAAATATAATACAGGGAGATTTTTCCCTTGCCTGCTTGAACAAATCGCGAACACGGCTGGCACCTACTCCAACAAAAAGTTCTACAAAGTCAGACCCGCTCATACTAAAAAATGGAACCTGCGCCTCACCGGCCATTGCTTTGGCCAGCAAGGTTTTACCTGTACCCGGAGGACCTATCAGTAGTGCTCCCTTGGGTATTTTGCCACCAAGTGCCGTATATTTCTTAGGATTTTTCAGGAAATCTACAATCTCCATAACTTCCACTTTCGCCTCATCTAAACCTGCTACATCATTAAAAGTAATGGTTACTTTTGTGCCTTTGTCAAATAGAGTAGCTTTCGATTTACCAATATTGAAAATTCCACCCGGACCTGCACCGCCTCCTGCTCCTCCTCCCATTTTTCTCATCAGTAATACCCAGATAAGCACTATAATCAATAACGGCAAAACAAAATTAAGCAGTGGTGCAAGCCAGTCTCCTTCGGGTTTTGAAACATATGGAACTTGATTTACATTTGGATTATTTGCGTAAAAATCCCTAAGTTCTTTTTCGAATTCTTCCGGTTTGGTAACAAAGAATTGAAATTGGGGCCCCTTTTCTGAAGTCTTCGCCCAGGTATTTGGTTTGGAAAGCAGTTCCTGGTACAACGGCTTTTTCAAACTTCCTGGTTTAATAGTCACCTTAACCAGGTTTTTATTGGGAACAATAGTGAACCGTTCCACATCTCCATTCACCAGCATTGTATTAGTAAACTGAAGCTTATCGATTTCTTTTGCGTCTGGTGTAAAAGATCCAAATACATTAAAACCAATCAGTATAGCTGCGATTGCTCCCCAGACCCAATAAATATTAAACCGGGGACCTTTTTTTGGACCATTACTATCATCCCTGGGTCTCAATCGAGGAAAACCTCCGCGATCGTTCTGTTTCAAATCTTCTTGTGACATATCTCAGATCTTCTCCTTGTTTTCTGTTTAATAATTATTTATATAAAATTGTTTGAATCGCCTGCACTTTATAACGATTCTAGAATGCTTTCATTAACACCTGGTGGCGGAGAATTACCAGGAATCTCATTATATTTTAAGGCCTTGTCCCTATCAATCGTTGTGCTCGAGCTGGGGAGCATCACTCCATAACTCTTCCATTCGGTAAAATTTTCGCGGTTCTGATTGCATAATGTGAACGACCACATTTACGTAGTCAATCAATACCCACTGGGCTGCCTGGTGTCCTTCATGTTGAAAGGGAATTTCTCCACATGCTTTACGTACCTGTTCCTCCACAAAATCTGCAATAGCTTTTACCTGGGTGCTGCTACCCGCTGAACATATGATAAAAAAATCAGATACTGCTTCGGTAATTTTCCTGAGATCCAGTGATACAATTTCATCTCCTTTTTTCTGCTGGATTGCGTGGATAATAGTTTTGAAAATTTTTGAGTTTCTTGTTAGTCTGGCAACGCGTACCTGTTTACGTGAAGCCGAAAGAGTCAGTTGTTCCAATAATCTTTTATTTTAGTAAGAAAATATTTTCAAAGTAAATGGATGTTGCTTAAATAACACTACTCCCCGTTTTTCGTTCGGGGAGTCTGCCTTTTCTTCAGCTTTATGTTTTTTATTACACCTCTGAAATTCTATTAAAGACAAAACATGATACCGGAAATACTACTTTTGTAACATCAAAAGTAGTAATCTTTTATCATTTACTTTAGCATGCCTTTAATAGGAGAACATTTTACAGTCCTGCAGTCTGTTGACAGTACCAACAACTATGCCATGGCGCAGGCTCATGCTGGATTGGCGATGCATGGAAACACTTACTTTTCAAGTGAACAAACTGGAGGAAAAGGTCAACGGGGAAAGACCTGGGAGACAGGCAGCGGGCAAAATTTAGCGATCAGCGTTGTTTTAAATCCTGGGAACCTGCTGTTATCTGATCAGTTTATGCTCAATATTGCTGTTACACTAGCTTGTTATGATTTAGTTAATGATCATGCCTTAACGGATTTAAGAATTAAATGGCCAAATGATATTTACTGGCGTGACAGAAAGGCAGGTGGAATTCTAATTGAAAATTTGGTCAAAGGAAGTGAGTGGCAACATGCAATCGCTGGCGTTGGCCTGAACATCAATCAAACGCATTTTTCTTCCAACCTTAAAAATCCGGTGTCACTAAAGCAAATAACGGGTAAAACCTACGACCTGATTGAGTTGGCCAGGAACCTATGCAGCAAATTAGAACACACTTTTAATAGCTTGCAGGTTGAGCATCAGCCCTTGTTAGAAATATACAACCGTTTGCTTTACAAAAAGAACGCTGCCGTTACTTTAAAGCGTAATAATATAGTTTTCAACTCAGTAATTAGAGGAGTAACACGACAGGGCCGGCTGGTGGTTTACAGTAACATGGAACAAGAGTACGACTCAGGAGAAATAGAATGGGTATTATCTTAAACCCAAAGAATCGTATTTAACATTTAATAGTAAGGCGTCACTGCAGATCATTTGTTTATTATTTCTACAGCCCTGCTCATCGAAATCTGGGATTCCGCAGCCCGTGCTGCTATTTCAAATTTGTTGTTTTTATATCCTTTTGTAACAGATTCAAATAGGTATTTAAAGATGAATCCTAAATGACCGTGTTCTTTGAATTGAATAAGATGAGCCACTTCATGCCTGAACCACCTTGGGTTACTCATGAATTCTTCCTTACTGGCATTGTGCAGGTGAATGGTTTTACCTATAACGATGGCGGCACCGCTTGCTCCCAGTTTCCATGCGGCAATTCTTGCGATGAATGATCTTTCTTTAATATGACACTGCACTGGTCAAAAGTAGCATGATTTTGCATAGACAGGTTGCAAAATTTTGACGGCATAATTATTTATCATAAACTTGAGAACGAGCCAGAATGTTTTACTAATTAAAATTTTAAAAATGAATATTGAGAAAAAGAAGGAAACCCATGAAGAAGGCCAGGATAATATTGGTTATGAGAATACCGAAGTTAGAGCCGGCCGTGATGATGTAGAAGAATCCAGGACTGAGACAACGGATACTGGTAATGACGAAGGGCCAGAAGAAAAGAAAGACGATAATGCGGGCCTGAGGTCTGAATCAGGTAAAAAGACATTGGGAAAGGAGTCTGGAAACCTGCAGAAGGGTTAGCTTGTACATGCATCTTATTTACTGCTAAACGATTTTATGAGTTTAGTTCGGGGTGATTTTACAAGCTATCGTTGTGTAGTTAAACTTTTTCAGAGATTTTCTGCCAGGTCTTAATAATATCTTCTGCGTGTTGTTTGCTGCGGGGTTTAAGAAATATTTTACGGATAATTCCTTTCTCGTCTATTACAAATGTTGTTCTGAATAGTCCCATGTACCGGCGGCCATAGAGCAATTTCTCACCCCAGACGGTGTACTTATCTATGATTTTGTGTTTGGGATCAGCGATTAATGTAAAAGGAAGTTGAAATTTCGCTTCAAATTGTAGATGGCTTTTTTCATCATCCGGACTAATTCCCAATATGGTAAAGCCATTTTGTTGCAACAGCGCATAATTATCACGCAGGTTGCAGGCCTGGATGGTGCAGGTTGGCGTATCATCCTGAGGGTAAAAGTACAAAACGATTTTTTGTCCGCTAAAATCCGCCAGGGCGACCTTTTTTCCGTTTTGATCGGTACCGGAAAATGCCGGTGCTTTATCCCCTTCTTTTAAATGGATCATTGATAGTATTTGTGAATGTTGTTATCTGGGTATCGGGTATCTGTGTTATCAATTATACAATGGTTTTACGGTATAAATGTTAGTTCAAACATTGTGTTCTTGGTACCGCACGGCTTTTTCTGTTACCGCCATATTACCGTTCTCCATGCCATGCGCCAGCATGGCGTCTCCGATAGTCGATACCCGACTGCCCCTCACCTCTTAAACTGAAATTCCTTAACAGCGATATTACCTGCTTCATCTTCTACAGATATTTTTAAAGTATGTTCACCCGGAGGGCACATTTCATCAAAACGGTAAATAAAGGTTCTGCCTTTGTCATTTGTAAACCTTAGCCATTTGCCATCAAGTTCAGCCCTGAAATTTTTAAATGAATCCAGGTTGTCGCGGACGAGAAACGCCAGACGTGAAGACTTGCCCAGGTCGCCGCTTGTTACCCCAACAGGAGCAATTACGGGCGGTTCCTCATCAACTACTAATTGAAAACTTCCAAATTCACGGAACCTCGCAGATGCCCAGTCATTCTGCCATTGCACTTTTTGCACATCGATATCAGATCCTGCAAATCGTTGCATAACAATACGGCCTTTCTTCTCCGGTAAAATGTTTTGCAAGGGTTTAATTCGAACAACCATAGAGTCCTGTAAAGGAATATGTGTAGAGCCGATAGTTTGAACAGCAGAAACTACGGAAGGGTTAGAAGACAAACTGCGTATATGCCTCACATGCACAGAATCATATAAGCAGTTTTCACCCATATAAAATTCGCAGTCTTCAGTCTCCGCAATGCCGATCATTAACGGGTAAAATATTTTTCCGGCAGGTTCGGTCGTTTTACCAGGCGGGCAATTAAACCGGACATTATAATTTAGTTCCGACACATTGCTGTATGCATCTTTTACTAAAATACGTATAGCATGAACCTTTCCATCACTTAAGTCAATGACGCCACTACTATTTAAATAAATAGAATTAACATAACCAGGCAATTCGCTCAGGTGTTGCAGGTAAGAACCGCCATTGGCCCTTGTCTTAAAATCGATGTGCGCATTGATATAACGGGTGTCATTGTAGCTGATATTATCCATCTGGAAGCCTGTTACGAGGCGATTGTTATCATACAGCAAAGCTTCGTATACACCGTTAAGATTGGTAGAACCATTGTGAGTATCGTAAGCGGTAATTGCAAAGCTTATCTTATCTGAACAAACAGTCACTAAGGAAGGTGTGGTGATAAATCCAATACCTGATTTCTTAACGGGAATAATTTTAGGAGATTGTTCAAGGGTACTTTTGCTGCGGTCATATATTGCAAGTCGCAGTATTGATGGTTTAACCTGGTCGTTTAAAGGGAAGCCGAATAAGAGTGGGTTAAGGTTAACATCATCAGAAGTTCTGCGCAATTCGAAATGCAGGTGTGGAGCCTGTGATCCGCCAGTGGTACCACTATAGGCAATAAAATCACCTTTCTTAACGGGAAAAAGTTTAGGTGGCAAGTCTAGAAATACTTTCCATGACTGCTGCCGGTACTGCTCTTGTTTTACGTATGTATCCAGTTGGGGCAAAAAGTCATTCAGGTGCGCGTATAAGGTAGTTAGTCCGTTTGGGTGGTTGATATAAATGGCCCTGCCAAAGCCCGCTGGTTCAATCTTTATCCTGGCAATGAAACCGTCGGCTGCTGCATACACAGGCAGGTTCACTCTTGCCATCGTTTTTATGTCAACGCCCATGTGATAATGGTTAGGCCTTAATTCTCCGAAGTTCCCACTGAGGCTGATTGGTATGGCTAAAGGATCACGGAAGTATCCCTGGGGATATTTTTTTGGCAGGAAAACCTGCGCAATGGAAAAGGAGTAAAAGTGTAAGAGCAAAATAGCAGGTGTAAAAAAAGCAAAGTTGTTCATATTTATTGGCACCGGAATAAGTTACGAAAATAAGGCAGAAAGATTGAAACAGTGTTCTGAAGCAATAACGATATCCGAAACAGGTGAACGAGACCAGCATCAATTAATAATTATTTAACTTATGCAGACCATGATTTTCAAACTTAAATACGACGTACTGGTTATAGTATTTTTTTGTTTGGTACAGCATTTGACGAATAATTATTGTCTCTTTAAAAAGCATTGTTGACAATTTAAAAAAGGGAAGATGAAAGGGTTAAAACAAAAATCAGTAATACTGCTGGTTGTTATGATTTCTGCGATGGTTGGTTTTTTTAAAGGACCCCAGGCGAAGCAGAAATGGGCTATCAAAGTAAAGAGCAAAAGCGATCACAGGAGACAAATGGCAGAAAAAAAGTCAATTGAGCGTAGTGGTGGCGTGTTGCTTGATGATATTGAAATGGCATCTTATCACAGTTAGTTTACACTTAGTTAACATTAAGATAATAGGGCTGTCGCAAAAGTTTGAGGCAGCCTTTTTTAGTATTTCGAAGGATTTGTACATAAGTCGTTTCTGGATATGATGATTTCTGTAATGATCTAAAGAATGATTGCATATAGAATGGTCCGTTGATTGTTTCCTTGTGGATAAACCAATCTTAGAACCAAGAATAAAAAAAAAGGCTGCCTCAATTACTTTTGAGACAGCCTCTTTTTGTGCGTCAGCGTTTGCGAGTCATCGTTAACACTGATTCTATTAATCTTTCATTTAAATTATGGTAAACAGCGAGTCTATGTCGGCAACCTTTCCTGAATTACCGGTATCTTTTACACTTTATTTATTTGTGATTACTTAAATATTTTTAAGGGATTTAATTGCAGTGCCGTACTTTTGCGCAATTTGTTTGTACGATGCCAAAAGACAACTCTCTCAAATCGGTACTTATTATTGGTTCAGGACCTATTATCATTGGCCAGGCCTGCGAGTTTGATTATGCTGGTACACAGGCTGCCAGGAGCCTGCGGGAAGAAGGGATCGAGGTTATTCTCATCAATAGTAATCCAGCTACCATCATGACAGACCCAATGATGGCAGACAAAGTCTACCTGCTACCATTGACTGCTGAAAGCATAGAGCAGATACTGGAAGAAAATAACATTGACGCTGTGTTGCCTACTATGGGTGGTCAAACAGCCTTGAATCTTGCCAAAGAAGCAGAAGACCTGGGTATTTGGGAGAAGTATAAAGTCAGGTTAATTGGTGTTGACATAAAGGCAATTGACAAAGCGGAAGACAGGGAAAAATTTCGGCAATGGATGATCGCAATGGGTATCCAGGTAGCTACGGCAAAAACTGCCAATTCATATCTGGAGGGCAAAGAATTTGCCCAGGATATCGGTTTTCCGCTTGTTATCAGGCCTTCTTTCACCTTGGGTGGAACAGGTGGGGGGTTCGTTCACAGTAAAGATGATCTGGATGAAGCGCTTAATCGTGGACTTAAAGCTTCACCGATTCATGAAGTGCTTGTTGAAAGAGCAGTACTGGGGTGGAAAGAATTTGAACTGGAATTATTACGGGATGCAAACGATAACGTCGTCATCATTTGTACCGTTGAAAATTTCGACCCGATGGGTATTCATACGGGCGATTCCATAACTGTAGCACCTGCTATGACGCTTAGTGATACGGCTTACCAGCTAATGCGTAATACGGCGATACGGATGATGAGAGACCTCGGTAATTTCGCCGGCGGTTGCAATGTACAGTTTGCCCTGAACCCATCTACGGAAGAAATAATTGCCATAGAAATTAATCCCAGGGTAAGCCGCTCCTCTGCGCTGGCATCTAAAGCAACCGGTTACCCGATCGCAAAAATAGCAGCAAAACTAGCTATCGGATACAACCTCGATGAACTGCAAAACCAGATCACCCGGAATACTTCCGCCTATTTTGAACCTGCACTCGATTATGTAATCGTAAAAATGCCCCGATGGAACTTCGATAAATTCAAGGGTGCAAATGATACCCTGGGACTGCAGATGAAAAGCGTGGGTGAGGTAATGGCTATCGGCAGAAGCTTTACAGAAGCAATGCAGAAAGCCTGCCAGAGCCTGGAAAACAATGCAGTTGGATTGGGGTATTATGGAAGAAGTCTTATGCACGCCGAAGAACTGTTGGAATATATAAAAATTCCAAAATGGGATAGGGTGTTCCGGATCAAGGATGCACTGATGGCAGGCGTTTCAGTAAACACGATCTCTAAAGCAACCAATGGAATCGACAGGTGGTTCCTCTATGAGATCCAAAAAATATGTGATATTGAGAAGCAGGTTGGGAAATATAAGTTCGATACTTTGCCGCTCAAATTATTAGAAGAAGCGAAAAAGAATGGTTTCAGTGATGAACAGCTCTGCAGGATCATGAACGATGGTAGCGAAGATGCCATGTACGAGAAAAGGAAAGCGGCCGGCATTACAAGGATCTTCAAAATGGTGGACACCTGTTCAGCGGAATTTGAAGCAAAAACGCCCTACTTTTATTCTACGTTTGAGTCACCTTCCAACCTGGAAGGTAGCAGGGAGCCTCGTCCTGCAAATGAAAGCCGGATTTCTGACAAACCGAAAATTATCGTACTTGGATCAGGTCCTAACCGTATTGGTCAGGGTATCGAATTTGACTATTGCTGCGTTCACGGACTTCTTGCTATTAAAGAGTGTGGTTTTGAAGCCATAATGGTTAACTGTAACCCAGAAACCGTTTCTACAGATTTTGACGTTGCAGACAAATTGTATTTCGAACCGGTTTACTGGGAACACCTGTGGGAAATCATTGAACATGAGAAGCCGGAAGGGGTTATTGTTCAACTCGGTGGGCAAACTGCCCTCAAACTGGCAGAAAGGTTGCACGAAAAGGGCATTAAGATAATAGGCACCTCATATGACAGTATGGACATTGCCGAGGATAGGGGTCGATTTAGCGACCGGCTTAAGGAGCTGGACATTCCTTACCCTGACTATGGCACAGCTTTCTCCGTAGACCAGGCAGTAGATGTGGCCAACAAAGTTGGATACCCGGTGCTGGTAAGACCCAGTTACGTACTCGGTGGGCAACGAATGAGGATCGTGATCAATGACGAAGAGGTAGAAAAAGCAGTGGTAAGCCTGTTGAAACACATACCCGGAAATAAAATTTTGATTGACCATTTCCTCGATCGCTGCCAGGAAGCTGAAATTGACGCCATTTTCGATGGAGAAGATTTTCACGTGATGGGTGTTATGGAACACATAGAACCCGCGGGTATTCATAGTGGTGATAGCAATGCCGTGTTGCCTGCCTTCAACCTTACACCGCTAGTGGTAACAACAATGGAACATTATGCTGAAAAAATTGCCCGCGCTCTCAATATAAAGGGACTTATAAATATACAGTTTGCCATTAAGGACAGTAAGGTGTACGTTATTGAAGCAAATCCACGGGCCTCGCGGACAACGCCATTCATAGCAAAGGCGTACCAAATCCCATATCTGAATATAGCAACCAAGATTATGATGGGAACGCACACTTTGAAGGAATTCACTTTTGAAAAACAACTTAAGGGTTTCGCCATTAAAGAGCCTGTATTCTCTTTCGATAAATTTCCTGGTGTGAACAAAGAATTGGGGCCGGAGATGAAATCTACCGGTGAGGCTATACGTTTTATAAAAGATTTGCGCGATCCTTATTTCAGGCAATTGTATAAGGACAGGAGTATGTATTTAAGTAAGTAACTGGTGACCGTTCTGTATTGTTGATTGAATCTTAACTGGCGATAAGTTAATATAAGCTGTAGCTGGCTGGTAAACAATACAGATTTCATCTACTCATGATCTAATAACTAAAGGCTAAAACTGAAAGCCGACAACGTCTTGCAATAAACGTCAAGGCAACAGCACTTAGCCTCCTGGCATGAGACATGCTTATTATGTATAAACAACCGGCATGAATACAGAATTAAAGTCCATCATAGACAATATGAACGAAATTTTATCAGGTAAGCCATGGTATGGCAAATCAGTCCTTGTAATCCTTAAAGAGGTGGATGAGGCGATTGTTTATAAAAAACCGAACGCCGGTTACCATTCTGTCATTGAAATACTTTATCATATGGTTACCTGGGCAGACTTTGCACTGCACCGGCTGAAAAAGGACCAGGATATGGAAATTCATGCCTTTGAAGCACTTGATTGGAGAGACACCAATGCTGAATTACACACTTGGAATAATGGCATAGCAGAACTTTCATCGGTCACTAATAAAACTATTGAATTATTAAAGGGATGTCCTGACACTATTCTGGATGAGAAAGTGGATTTTAGGGATTATAATTTTCGCTATTTGTTAAACGGATTGATGCAACATCATATTTATCATATCGGCCAGATTGCATATTTAAACAAAATTCTAACTTGAGTTTCCACATTGCAACCACCTGGCAGTTTTTAGGCTTCAGCCAGTTTTTGTTGTAAGAACTTTCGGGTTTTCTTCGTTAACTGGCAATTAGCGTTCTTTCACCCTGTTAGTTCCTCCTTTAATTGCCACTTTTATATCGTGGCAATTACTTTCATACCTATCTGGAAAGAAGCTCCTTTCATTCGTCTTCTTTTTCCACTTATCAGTGGAATTATGCTGCAATGGTATTTTTGCCTGCCAACATGGGTTTATGGAAGCACAGCTGTCGCCGGCCTGGTGTTGGCTTTGATTTTTTCTCAAGCAGCATTATTTACACGATCAAGGTATTACTGGGTTGCCGGCATTTTTATTAATCTATTTCTTTCAACCTGCGGTGCCATTTTACTGCATGGCCGCAGCGCCAGCGACCGTTCCACTACAGACCTTAATCTCATACAACATTACAGCACTGCTTCGGTAACACTCACTGAGCCATTGTCAGAAAAAGGCAAATCTTTCAAAGCAAGCGGAGTCATCAATTGTATCTCTGTCAGGGATTCAATGATGACAGTGAAGGAGCAGATAATTGTATATTTTGCAAAAGATGCAAGCGTGAAAAATCTTGCTTTTGATTCCCGGCTTGTATTCAATAAGCCCCTGCAACAGATACAGCATACAGGTAACCCGGGCGCTTTTGATTACAGGCAATATTGCGGGCTACAGGGAATTTATTTCCAGGTATTCCTAAGGAAACAGGATTATGTGCTGCTTCCACCCCGCCGCATGAATTTTGTTAGGCATTATTCATTTACCGCTCGCGAAACCATTGTAAACATTTTACGCAAATATATTCCTGGAAGAAAGGAAGCTGGACTTGCAGAAGCTTTGCTGATAGGCTATAAAGATGACCTTGATAAAAACCTGGTGCAATCGTATTCAAACACCGGTGTTGTTCATATAATAGCCATCTCGGGGTTACATGTCGGGTTAATATACTGCATACTGGCTGTATTATTGAAGTCAAATAAATTTACATCGCGACTTGTATGGTTGAGGGCTGCGATAATAGTGGGTGGCTTGTGGCTGTTCGCCGTCTTGGCCGGCGGTTCCGCATCAGTGGTGAGATCTGCGCTTATGTTTACATTCTTTGTGACTGCAGAGAGCATCGGCAAAAAAAACTTTGTTTATAACTCTCTTGCAGCATCTGCTTTCTTATTACTTTGTTATAACCCTATGTGGCTGTGGGATGCCGGATTCCTGTTATCATATATTGCTGTCGGGAGCATCATTGTATTTATGAAACCTGTTTATCATTGGTTCCTGGTGCAAAATAAACTGCTTAACATGGTATGGAAAATGATTGCTATCAGCCTGTCCGCTCAAATTCTCACTACCCCTGTAAGTATTTATCTTTTTAAACAATTTCCTAATTATTTCCTGGTTACCAATCTGGTTGCAGTTCCACTTTCCAGTCTTGTGTTGATTGCCGAAATATTTTTGTGCATCGTATCATGGATACCACTCCTGGCAGAAACAACCGGAGTTGTAATATCCTGGCTCATAAAAGCAATGAACAAGTTTGTAGAGCATATAAATGGAATGCCTTTCTCGACCTGGGATGGGTTGCAGGTATCTTTTCTGCAAGTGATCCTTTTATTTTTAACAATTGTATCAACGGTCTGGTGGCTGTTATATAAAAGGCGACCTGGGCTGATTATGGCTTTAATTTGTATAATGGGTATCATCTCTATCAGGTCCTTGAATTTTACGCAGGCATTCCATCAGCGCAAATTGGTTATTTATAATATTCCACATTATAGCGCCATTGATTTAATACATGGCAGAAATTACTTTTTTACAGGAGACAAGGATGTACAGCAAAATATTGGCTTGAGAGAACTTTATTTAAAGCCGAGCCGTAATTTTTACCGAGCAATAAAACCTTTTCAGGTCTCGAGCCTTAATGGGAAAGGCAAAAGTTTATACTTTTCCAACAAAAAAATATTGATAATAGAAGAGTCTCTCACTAATTCCGGTGGTACCAGATGCGTTGCCGATATCGTTGTGTTTTCCCATGATCCGGCAATCACAATTCGAGGCCTGCTTGGTGCAATAGACTGCGGACAAATTGTTTTTGACAGTTCTAATTCTTACTGGAAAATAAGCAAATGGAAAAGTGATTGTAAAAAATATGGCGTTCCCTGTTATTCAGTTGCTGAAAACGGCGCTTTCATTTTAAATTTGAATTGACTTAAATTCGCCCCTTCTTAACTGCCTAGGTCATTAGTAAGGGGTTAGATTAAAATACAACGCATGACAAAAAAAATAAATGCCGCGCTAATTTCTGTTTTTTATAAGGATGGCTTAGAAGCTATTGTCAGGGAACTGGACAGACTTGGCGTTAGGATTTATTCAACCGGAGGCACACAGGCTTTCGTTGAATCCCTGGGAATTTCCTGTATACCTGTTGAATCCCTTACAACCTATCCTTCTATTTTAGGAGGTCGCGTTAAAACACTTCATCCTGCCGTTTTTGGCGGTATACTCGCAAGAAGAGATGTTTAAAAAGACATGCAGGAAATGGTAGAATAAAAGATACCTGAGATCGACCTGGTAATTGTAGACCTTTATCCGTTCGAAGAAACGGTGGCGCAGGTACAAACCCAGTCTTTCACAGGTTCCGGGGAAGAAGCTGAAAAAACGATTATAGAGAAAATAGATGTAGGCGGTCCCTCGATGATTCGGGCCGCTGCAAAAAATTCTGAGCATGTATTGATTATCGCTTCACGCAACGATTACCCGGGGCTGAAACAAATTTTAGTGGACAACAAAGGGGAAAGCAGCCTTGATCAACGTAGACTATTTGCGGCAAAGGCATTCAATGTATGCACCGGTTATGATATAGCGATATCAAATTATTTTAATAAGACGACACATATCAATCCTTTCACAGAAAGCGGAGCTGTTTTGCGTTATGGTGAAAATCCACACCAGCAAGGCATCTTTTATGGTAAGATGGGCGAACTGTTTGAACAGGTTAATGGCAAAGAGCTTTCGTACAATAACCTCGTAGATGTTGATGCCGCCTTGCAGTTAATGCTTGAATTCAACGAAACAACTTTTGCCATAATAAAACATACCAATGTTTGTGGAATTGCATCACGAAGCATCTTAAAAGCATGTTGGGATGATGCGCTCGCCGGTGATCCGGAAAGTGCTTTTGGAGGCGTTCTTATTTGCAATGCTGAGGTAGATAAGGAAACTGCAGAAGCCATTAATGAAATCTTTTTTGAAGTATTACTGGCGCCTTCTTTTAGTGAAGATGCCCTTGCTATTTTGAAATCTAAAAAGAACCGCATACTGTTAAAGACAAAGCAATCACCAAAAGGTACCAGCACTTACCAAAATAAATCCTTATTAAATGGAATGCTCTCTCAACAGGTAGACGAGGGAAGTTTCATTAAATGGGAGGAAGCAGGGGAACGTACTACTACTCCTGCTGAAAAAGACGATCTACAGTTTGCCAATCTTGTCTGTAAGCACCTGAAATCAAATGCCATTGCAATTGTTAAAAACCAACAGTTGGTAGGCAAGGGGTGTGGCCAAACAAGCCGGATAGATTCGCTGCGCCAGGCTATTGAGAAGGCCAGGCAATTTAATTTTCAACTAAGCGGTTCAGTAATGGCCAGTGATGCTTTTTTCCCATTCGACGACTGTGTAAAAATGGCTCATGCGGCAGGTATCGAAGTATTCATTCAGCCGGGTGGCTCTATCCGCGATAAAGATTCCGTCGAATACTGCAGGCAACATAACCTGGCAATGGTAATGACAGGATTAAGGCATTTTAAACATTGACAGTTATGTAGAGATTAACAGGTGAACAGGAAACTTACAGCAATGGAAAAATGTATCAATGCGATTTAACAGGAAAGAAGGTATTCAACTGAACGGAAATTTATTAGTAAGGCCTGATCAATTTTACTATTCGAGCTCGTCTCTATTCATGTGTAAAAATTTTTCATGCACTTGCGGCCATCCTTCGAATTCCCTGCCTGTTCCCAGGATATGATTATGCCAGATGGTGATCATAAGCCCGTTTACAGATCTAATACTGTTGAAGTAAGACATCAATTCATCAAGTGCCTGCAGTGGCGTTAATTTTTGATGGTAGTAAGCAGTGGCATCCATAAAGCAAAATGGGAAGATCTGCAACCCGGTAGGTTCATCTTTTCGAAGGTCGTACCAATAAAATGACGACGCTACCGATGCCCTGAAGCCGTTCACATTCCCGTACCCCAGTGAATAATCATTTTCAATACCAGCATTTAAAAGCGTCCGGTACGTTTCGGGTAGGGTTAAGCGTAAGTAATGCTGGCGACTATTTACAATTTTTTCCCCTGATACCTTTTCTAACAAGCGGACTTCCTTTTTTAAGACCTTTTCGCTTTCACCACTTTGCCACGAGGGATGAATGCCGATCTGATACCGTGCTGCATGAAACCGGATTAGTTCCTGTAAAGCTGCCGATTTTGGGAGTATGTTTCTGTCATACTGTTTAGTTTTTTCGGCAACCAGGAAAAAGTATAGCGCTTTAACCCCGTAATTGGAATGCAGGTTATTCAGCCTTTCAAAACAGTCAAACGGATCATTCCTTTTGTTCAGTAGTACTGCTGCACGTTCAATGATACAGTTCCATTGCATTCTGGAAGCAGATTGTAAAAATCCTCCGCAGTTGCGCCTGGCGCCTTTGTTAGCGTAGGAGTAGGCAATATCAATATCGTAAGTCGGATTGAAAATAAACTTGCCGGGATGGTAAACCAGGTCGGGGAACTTTTTCGACAGCGCTATTTTGAGATCCTTCAACCAAATATTAACAAGTGGCAGGTGAATAAATGATTCTTTAAATGCCAGGGAATTTACATGGGAATATCTTCCGTATTGGTCTAGTGTGTGTTCAGTATATTCTTCATACCGGCTCAACAAATAAAATGCAGCAGCGAAAATGTCAAATGGAAAGTCACTTTCAATTGTTTGGAAAAAAGCTTTATGACCGGCATTGACAAAGCATTCCGGCTGCTGGCTTGTGATGTGCTTTTCAAACAATAAAGCAACATTTGAAATTTTGAATTCATTGCCTGCCAGAACTTTGGTGCTATAATTAATTTTTGGTCCTTCATGTGAACGGAATTCCTGCTTATTGGTGGTAATTCTAATGATTTGCCTAAAAAGTTCATGACCGATGAAAGAAGTTATATATGATAAACGTGGAGAGGATTCTGATGAATACAACAGCATATAGGATCTTGTTGAATTCTACAATTTTATTAACTGTCAAGTTCCGTGTATGCCTTTAACACATCTGGAAGTATAATAGGAACTAAAGCTCAGTTACCTTTTTTTATGCGATTGCCATTCGCCAAGCCTTCCCGCTCTGTCCACATCTCATTGAAGGTTTTAGCTGAAAATTTAAGTTCAGTATGATGCAGGCTCCAGCCTTTGAAAAATTTATTTACCAGCCAGTTTTTCATCTTGCCGTTGCCTTTGTTCATCAGGTTCCGGTTGAGACTTGCCTGGCGCCAGATTTTCCATGCTAACTTTTCACCCAGGGTACTAAAACCCTGTTCAACCGCTTCATTCCTGTTCTCAAGCAATAGCTGGTGAAGGTTAATTTTTACAGCACACACTTCGGTGCAATTGCCACAAAGCGAAGAAGCATAACTAAGATGCTTCCATTCATTCATTTCTTTAAGATGTGGAGTGATTACTGCACCTATTGGGCCGCTATAGGTAGCCTCGTATGAATGTCCGCCAATGTTTTTATAAACCGGGCATGCGTTAAGACAGGCGCCACAACGAATACAGTAAAGACTCTCTCTTGCTTTTGGGTTTGCAAGGATATTGGTACGGCCATTATCGAGCAGAATTACATACATTTCTTCGGGCCCATCGGTTTCAGTTGCCTGTCGTGGACCGGTAATAACGGTATTGTATACAGTAAGTTTCTGTCCTGTACCAAAGGTGGCAAGTAAAGGCCAGAAAAGTGCCAGGTCATTAATTGATGAAACAACTTTTTCGATGCCAACAATTACAATATGCGTTTTGGGCCATGAGGCAGTAAGCCTGGCGTTGCCTTCGTTTTCGCTGATAGCGATGGCCCCGATATCCGTAACAATAAAATTCGCACCTGTAATGCCTATTTCTGCCTGTACGTATTTCTCACGGAGATTTTCCCTGGCTACCGCCGTTAATTGTTGAGGATTGAGGTTGGGGGCAGTATGTAGTTTCTCATGAAACAGCTTTGCAATATCTTCCTTATTTTTATGCATGGCCGGAGTAACAATATGGTAAGGCGATTCTCCGTCTAGTTGTTGAATGTATTCCCCTAGATCTGTTTCTACGCTTTCAATTTCATGACTTTCAAGAAAAGTATTCAATTTTATTTCTTCTGTAACCATGCTTTTGCTTTTCACAATGGTTTTACAGTTTTTTGCCTTACATATTTTAAGTATTTCTTCAAGTGCCTGTGCTGCCGTTTCAGCCCAAATTACTTTGCCACCACGTTTAGAAAAAGCCGTTTCAAAATCTTCCAGCTGGGTATCGAGTGTTTCAATGGCCCGCCATTTAATATTTTTGGCTCTTTCCCTGGCAAGATTAAGATCGCTGTACTGGGTCTTGCCCAGGGGTACTGATGCGTTATATTTTGAAATATTAAAGTTTATCTTACGTCTATGGTCAAGGTCGGCAGCTTTGACGGTACTTTTTGCAAGAAATGTTTTCGCTGATTCGGTCATTAAGGGGTGTTTTTATATCGGGTGTCGGGTTATCGGGTATTAAACGTACTTAGCATGTTTCGCATGCTGACAGCTTAGATTTCATATTTTTTCAAAGCTACCTGTTCCAATACATCATAAAACTCCTGGCCATATTTACGGATGAGGGGTTCTTTTAAAAAAACATATACCGGGACTTTCAATTTTTTTCCTAAAGCACAAGCCGGACTGCACAATCCCTCCCTGGGTTCATAATTAATCATTTCATAACTCTTTGTTTTTTTTGTTCTGATCGGAAACAGGTGACAGCTAATCGGCTTCTTCCAATCTGTTTGGCCCTCATTGTAAGCCTGTTCAAACTGGCATTTTATTATTCCCCCGGAATCTCGTATTCCATATGCGCACATCTTGCCGCCTATCGTGGGCGTTACCCAACCAAATTCCTGGTCATATAAGTATTTTCCCTGGTTTAGGATGGCTGCTCTTCCTTCCTCAGTCAGGTAGGGTTTTACCTTTTCAAAATTTTTGTTGATTTGATCCAGTTCTGCTTTTTCGAGCGGCGCCCCCGCGTCGCCATCTTCACAACAGCCACCCTTGCATTTATTCAGATCGCAAATGAATTGTTCTTCAACTATTTCATCACTTACCAGCATTTTGTTAATCGCAATCAATAGTATCTTTTTTATTAAAGTTAAGTGAATTGTTCGTTAGTCTGCGGATGTAAACTGAAAGTAAGTAGTGTTGATCCAGGTTGAAATGAATGATTTGAACAAATAGGAAACCCATTCATTTTTTCCATTGCAGGGTGTTGATCAGGTACTTCATATCCTGTTGCAGAAAATTGTTTACCATCCGAAGTGAATCTTCGTTAGGAGTTGCATCGAAATACAGCGCCCCCCGGAGAAAATGTTTAACTGAGTCCGTTACAAGAAATTGATTAGAAGTAGCGGTATTTCCCCCAATTTTAAAATAGATGCCTTCTACTCCATTGGCCGTACGAAATACACTGTCTTCTATGGATGAGGCCTTATAAGTATGTTTATACGTAAGGTCATAAGAACCTTTTATCAGCCTTTCAAATTGATTTACTCCCAGAGAGTCAGCATACCCGCCTTCTTTTTTTCTGACTTTAAAAGTGGCCCTGCCCCCTATAATGTTGTAGCTAATGTAAATTCGCCCATTGAATTGGGGGAAATTAACATTGATCCAGAAAGGATTTTCAGGCTTTTCCTCAAAAAAGGTGGTGTCTTGAATCACAGTTGCATACACCGGGTATTCAAAAGAGTAGGGGAAATTTGGCAGGTTAAAATGCCGGTATGCACGTTCAGGAAGATCGATCCTGAAATACCCCGGTGGTTTTGGTGAATAGTTGCTGTTACAACCTCCGGCTATGAGGCTAATGCCGACAACCAGTAGATATACCAGGTTCAAATTGCGCATATTAAACACCGGATTTCTTACCAATTACATGTGGCTTAATATCCACCTTCACTTTAAGGATACGGTTTCGTGCTAATTCCAAAACGGTGAATTCAAAGTCGCCGCACAGTATCACTTCATTAAGCTGTGGAAAATCTCCGGCAAGTTCAAGCAGCATTCCACCCAGCGAATCACTATCGCCTCTTACCTTATCAAAGGTATCTACTGACAAGCCCAGCAACTTACAAACATCGTTGATCATGGTACGACCTTCAAAAATATAGCTGGTTTCATCCAGTTTCTTATTTCCACTTTCTTCGTCATCAAATTCATCCTTTATTTCCCCGATAATCTCTTCGAGGATATCTTCAAGTGTTACAATCCCGCTGGTACCTCCAAACTCGTCAACCACAACTGCGAAATGTATGCGCTTACCCTGGAACTCTTTCAAAAGGTCCTCAATGAATTTTTGTTCATGAACAAAATAGGGAGGTCGTATAATACTGTGCCAGTCAAATTCAGCGGGGTTATCAATATGAGGAATGATGTCTTTGGTTTGTATCATGCCGACTACATCGTCCAGGCTGTTCTTATACACAGGCAACCTGGA
The DNA here is from genome assembly GCA_037721715.1 of Chitinophagaceae bacterium. Taxonomy (GTDB): domain Bacteria; phylum Bacteroidota; class Bacteroidia; order Chitinophagales; family Chitinophagaceae; genus JADCRZ01. The sequence goes on from JBBJOD010000006.1 coordinate 23,025, forward strand.
GTAATGTAAATCTCCTACCTGTTTAATTAGACCGTCGAAAGTAGTATTGAAATCGATTCCGTTTACGTCCAGTCTCGTCCGCATGACTTGCTTTACGGTTATGGTACCAAAATTAACAATGCCTTTGAGGATGTTTTTTTCTTCAATGCTGGCATCGTGGTTCGTACTTATGTCGATGGCGTGATCCAGTTCTTCCAGGCTATAGGTGGCAGTTCCTCTTCCAAAAAAACTTTCCACCTGGTCTGATAACCCTACCATCCAGATGCTGATTCTTCGGAACATGTAATGAATGATCTCAATGATAAAGGCGGAGTTGTATGCAAACCTGAAATTATTCTGGGTTGCCCATACCTTGGGTAATACCTCGCCAAAAAGTACCAGGAGTACTGTTACAACAAAAATTTTGATACAAAAGTCAAAAAACCAGAAACTGCTTTCGATTGAAAGTATTTCATCTATTAAGAAGTTGGAGAGAATGATAATGGCAATGTTTACAAAAGTATTGGCGATCAGCAGGGAGGCCAGCAGTATCTTGGGTTCCTCCAGTAAATTAACAATGCGTTTCCAGCTTGAATCCTGTTTTGTTTTCAGTGTATTGATATCCTTATAGGTCAGGGAAAAAAACGCTACTTCGGCGCCTGAAACAAAGAAGGAGATGATTAAAAGAAACAGTATGATAATTCCCAAAAATGTAGAACCCTGAAGATTGATGGCCAAAAGCAATGGCGAAAGAAAGTTTATAGGGTAACAATACACCGATGAGTGATCCAAAGCAATAGTTTTTGGTAAATAAGAGGTTATTGAGATTTACAGGTCAAAGCCAGCAATCAGGCCTGACAGGAATGAAAAATACAATTATTTTTTTTTAAAAAGGTAAATCTTCTGAAGACTCACCGATTGGCGGAACATCGGCGCCACTTATTCCTTCTATATTATCGTGTGATGAAGGGTGGTTGTGGCCCCCTCCTTCCGAGCGTTTATCAAGCATTATTAAATTGTCACCAACCACCTCCGTTGCAAATTTTTTATTTCCTTCTTTATCTTCCCAACTCCTGGTGCGCAATCGGCCTTCAATATAAACCAGGCTGCCTTTATGCAGGTATTTTTGGGCCAGCTCTGCCAGGCCTCTCCATAAAACAACCGTATGCCACTCGGTTTGGGAGATCAATTTACCCGCCCGATCCTTGTAAGTCTCTGTGGTGGCCAGGGAAAATTTTGCGACAGCTATGTTTCCTTCCAGGTGTTGTACATCCGGATCTTTTCCTAAATTTCCGATAAGCATCACCCTGTTTACGCCTCGCATAAATTTTGATTTGATATTTATTAGTCTACTACAGCCTTGTATGCATTAAAGTTAAATTTTTTCGAACACTTTTTTCATATTTTTTTGTGTAAATAAGCTGATATGGAAGGCTCATTTGTGTCACAAATCAGGCACCAATTTGTTGCAAAAGCCACGAACTGATGATTTTTGGAAATGGATATTTTGACAGTTCCTCTTTAGGAATACGATGATATCCCTTGATAGATGCAGGGCAGTTGATACGAACAGTAACAAACTGCCCGCTTATAGTCTGGTGGGTAAGTTGTTGCCTGAATACTTTTGATACCTGTTGTATTTCGCTACTTCCCCCTCCCAGCAGCGTTGTAAGCACATCTTTCAAAAATGCCTGTTCTGTTGTTTGCATAACATCATGTTCACTCAGTACAAATTCGAAAAGGTTTTCCCATATATCTTTCCCAATTCTTTGCCTTAAATAGACCTGGTTATCATATTCAATAATAAAATAATAAAACCATCTTATTTTCTTTCGCAACAGCTTTTCTTTTACAGGTAGCTGTTTTATCCAATTGCACTTATAGGCTTCACATTGTTTGTTATGAATACAAATAGTGCATAAAGGCTGTTGTGGTTTGCAGATCATCGCCCCAAAATCCATAATTGCCTGGTTATAGGTCGCTGCATTTTTTTTATAAAGTAAGGCGTCTGCAAGCAGGTTAAATAATTTTTTTCCGGAAGTGTTGTCAATGGGTGTAGAGATGCCAAAGTATCTTGCTAACAAACGGTTAACGTTCCCATCAACAACTGCAAATGGTTTGTTAAAGGCAAAAGATGCAATGGCTGCAGCGGTATAAGGGCCGATACCTTTAAGTAACCGGATTTCTTTGTACTCTTCCGGAAACCTGCCACCGAGCGTAGTGGATATGTATTTTGCGGAAGCAATGAGGTTTTTACAACGGCTGTAATAACCAAGGCCTTCCCACAGTTTAAATACCTGTTGCTCCGGGGCTGCAGCCAGGTGATGTACAGTAGGAAATGATTTGATGAATTTTAAGTAATAAGCGGTGCCTTGTTCAACACGTGTCTGTTGCAATATAATCTCACTTAGCCAAATTTTGTAAGGGTCTTTCTCTCCTTTCCATGGCATAACCCGAAAATTAAGGCTCGCGTTCCATTTCAGTAATTTTTTTGTGAATATTGATACCATAGTAGAGTTCTAAAGATCCATAAATTTCTGTTATCAGCTGTTAGCTACTGCTATCAGCCGTCAACTATCAGGTTATAGGTATCGGGTATTGCACAATTGCGTCGCAAAATATGGGGACTTTCATAAAGTACAAGTTACAAGGAGCTGATCGATGAAAGCTGAAAGCTGAAAGCTGATAGCAGATCCCATACCCGGTACTTCAACCGTCACATTGTCTAAATAATTTCCAGTTTCTTTCCACTAAACTTGCATTTACTGAAAAAGTTCTTTTACTTTAAAGTTTTGAAACTGTGGCTTTTGTATAATTTTTGTTAAGAACCTAGTGAATAATTTATTTTGATAATTTTTAAGCTTGTATGAAATGAGAAAAGCCGACCTGATTAACCAAATCTCTGAAAAAACCGGGATACCTAAGGTAGATGTTTTAGTTACGCTTGAAACAATGTTTAAGGAAGTTAAGGACACGCTTTCTCAGGGTGAAAACATTTATATCAGGGGATTTGGTAGTTTCATTACTAAAAAACGTGCAGCCAAAGTTGGTAGAAACATAAAAAAGAACATCGCCGTTGAAATACCCGAACACTTTATACCCGCCTTTAAACCTGCCAAGGAGTTCGTTCAGGAAGTTAAAAAACTAAAAACCGTAAAAGAAGATCAGCCAAACCCGGAAGAAGAAATGTAATTTTGCCGCTTAATTTATTAGTGTGAAGAAACAGCAAGTTATACTTGTAGCCAGCGGCATGTTGTTATTGGTGGTTTTATATGTATTTGGTGAAACCATTCCTCCCAGGAAGAACGATGTAAAGCCAGTTGCAGCAGCCGAACAGGAGACTCCGTCATTTGACATCAAAAATGAATTGTTGTCAGCTAAGATCAAGCTTTCCGCTGCCCGCCAGGGGCACCTGAATTCACTGGAAAATTCTGTAGTAAGAGGTGACGTAAAAAACCAGCAGGTTCATGCCTACCACCAGCTGGCTACTTTCTGGAAAGATTCTGTTCCAAGCCTGGAGCCTTATGCTTATTACATGGCAGAGGCATCTAAATTGGAAAATTCTGAAAAAAGCCTCACCTTTGCTGCCCAAATATTTTTGGACAACCTGAGAGGGGCCAGTGATCCGGGGTTAAAAACATGGATGGCGAGCCAGGCAAAGGATCTTTTTCAAAGATCGTTGCAGTTAAATCCGTCAAATGATTCGGCGAAGATCGGACTTGGCAGTGCTTTTATTTTTGGTAGCCCGGCGGAAAATCCGCAGGAGCTGATGAAAGGTATTCAACAGATACTTGAAGTCGCCCGAAAAGACTCTACCAATATGTATGCACAATTAATGTTGGGAATAGGGGGTGTTGTATCAGGGCAATTTGATAAAGCGATTGAGCGTTTACTTAAAGTAACCAGCTTTCAACCCGGTAATCTAGAGGCAGTTTTAACGCTTGCCGAGGCTTATGAAAGAACTGGAGACAATAAGAATGCCCTCAAGTGGTACAATACGAGTAAGAATTTAATTGCTAATCCTGAAGTCATCAAAGAGATTGATATTAGGATTAATTCATTGAAATAAATTTTTATATAACTTAAATCATTGTTACATGCCTTGCGGTAAAAAAAGAAAGCGTCATAAAATTGCAACTCATAAGCGAAAAAAAAGGCTTAGAAAAAATAGACATAAGAAGAGGAACAAATAATCACTATATACTTGTTTTTTAGCCGGAATAAGTTCTTATTCCGGCTTTGCTTACTTAGGCTTTATCGTCCAAATGATTAGATCCGCGCTAATTGGCGACTCGAATGGTATTAAACAAGAATTCCCTTACAACATCTGATATATGTTAGCTTGATATAAAACATGACTATACTTGAATAAGGAATTAATTATAAATGCAGCCCCACAGGGAGTTGAGATCGCCCTTTTAGAAAACAAGAAACTGGTTGAATTGCACAATGAAAAAGCAGACGCCAGTTTTGCCGTTGGTGACTTATACCTGGGAAAAGTAAAAAAACTCATTCCGGGTTTAAATGCTGCTTTTGTAGATGTTGGATTCGAGAAGGACGCATTTCTACATTACACTGACTTAAGTCCATACGCAAAATCTCTGCTCAAGTTTACGACCCAGGCGATCAACGATAGCAAGGAAGTTG
>JBBJOD010000210.1:0-8248 GCA_037721715.1 Chitinophagaceae bacterium
GGTTAAGCAAGAACAGTAATCCTCCGGGTCAGCATGGTGCCACCCGCAAGCGTAAAAGCCTGGGCGAATATGCACTTCAACTTCGTGAAAAGCAAAAGGCAAAATATACTTACGGCGTCTTGGAGCGGCAGTTCCGTAAAACTTTTGAAGAAGCATCCCGTCGCCGGGGCGTTACAGGTGAAAACCTGATTAAATTACTGGAGGCCCGTTTGGACAATGCCGTATTTCGCCTAGGTATTTCACCCTCAAGAGGTGGCGCACGACAGCTAGTATCTCATAAACATATTTTGGTAAACGGGGAAGTAACAAATGTTCCCTCTTACCAGTTAAAACCAGGTGACACCATCAGTCTCAAGCCTTCAGCAGCTGAAAATGCGGGCATTACGGCCCAGATGGGTGTTAAAAATCCACGGTTTAGCTGGCTCGATTGGAATGAAGCCGAGAAGAAGGGTGTTTTCCTGGGATACCCTGAGAGGGAGAGTGTGCCGGAAAATATAAAAGAGCAGTTGATTGTTGAATTGTATAGTAAGTAAGGGCATGGTGAAATCAATTCAAGATTTGACAACTCAAATCTTAAATGGGATGGGCTTATGTTAAAATGATTTGCTGTATCGGATGAAAACCTGCCAGGTTCTTTTGAATGAAATGGCAGGGCTGCAAATCACTCATAGAAAATTTAAATCTGAAACAGATAATATGGCTATTTTAAATTTCCAGAAACCCGACAAAATTGTTCTACAAACCGCAAATGAATTTGAAGCACAATTTGAATTTCGTCCATTAGAACCCGGTTTTGGTGTAACCGTTGGTAATACCTTGCGCAGGGTATTATTGAGTTCTTTGGAAGGATACGCTATCGTTGGCATCCGGGTAGAAGGGGCTGATCATGAATTTGCGACAATAAAAGGAATTACAGAAGATATTACAGAGATAATCTTGAACCTCAAGCAGGTTCGTTTTAAGAAGATCATAGACCATGAAGTGGCGAACGAAAAAATTACCCTGCATATCAAAGGCAAAAGTGAGTTTACAGCAGCCATGTTGCAGGAAGGCACGCAATCATTCCAGGTAATGAATCCTGAGTTACTGCTATGTACCATGGACCCGTCAGGGAAATTGGATATTGAAGTAACGATCGGGAAAGGTAGAGGTTATGTACCAGCAGAGGATAACAAGGTAAAAGACGCCCCATTTGGATACATACCTATTGATTCTATTTTCACACCTATTAAAAATGTTAAATACAGCATCGAAAATACGCGTGTGGAACAGAGAACCGACTACGAAAAACTGATCATTGAAGTAAACACAGACGGAACCATACACCCGGAAGAAGCAGTAAAACAGGCAAGCCGCATCTTGATTCAGCACCTGATGATTATTACGGATGAAAATATCACTTTCGACAATAAAGAAGAGAAAAAGGAAGACCTGGTAGACGAGCAAACACTTCAACTAAGAAAGGTGCTGAAAACTCCGCTGGAAGACCTGGATCTTTCGGTGCGTGCCTTCAATTGCCTGAAAGCGGCGAAAATTAATTCCTTAAGTGAACTGGTTCAATACGAACAGGAAGACCTGATGAAGTTTCGCAATTTTGGACAGAAAAGCCTTGCAGAAATTGAACAGGTTTTAACCGAAAGGGGCCTCCATTTTGGAATGGACCTAAGTAAGCTTAAGCTGGATGACGAATAATAGCATTGTACCATTAATTAAATCATCACATCCTGCAATTCCTGACACGGTGCAGGATTAAAAGTCTAGTCATGCGTCACGGAGACAAAATAAATAATCTTGGAAGAACGGCCTCTCATAGAAAGGCTCTGTTAAGCAACCTGGCCTGCCAGTTGATTGCACACAAAAAAATAGTCACTACAGTAGCAAAAGCTAAGTCATTAAGGGTTTATGTTGAACCGCTTATCACAAAAGCCAAAGAAAACACCACCCACCAGCACCGTGTGGTATTTAGTTACCTGCAGGACAAGGAAGCGATAAAAGAATTGTTTGGTACAGTTGCTGAGAAAGTAGCGGGTCGGCCTGGGGGATACACGAGGATCATTAAATTAGGTGCTCGTATTGGCGACAATGCAGAAATGGCTTTGATTGAATTGGTTGATTTCAATGAAGTTTATGGTAAAGCAATAGAAGCGAAGGGTGAAGCTACCAAGAAAACAAGGCGTGCCGGGGGTAGAAGAAGAGGCAAACCGGGAGATGCTTCAACAGCTGAACCTCTTGAAACAGTAGTGACTGAAGAAGCAACGCCTGCCGAAGCAGCATCAGCACCAGCAGTTACTAAAACAGAAGAAAGACCAGTAGAATAAATGCCCAGGTAATGGATACGAAGCAGGACTGTTAAAAGTCCTGCTTTTTTTATGGTGAGACGCGAAACGTAAAGGCTGCCCGGGTTCACAGTGTTATTTTATAATTTACCAACTTGTCATTTATTTGACATTCTTGAAAGACATGCTTTTTTCTTTTCTTTGCAAAACTTTTTAATAATTATGAATAATTCCCAGTTACCAGCCATTCTCTTGCTAGCCGACGGAACTGTACACCACGGAAAGGCCTTCGGTATGATTGGCACAACAACCGGAGAGATTTGTTTTAACACAGGTATGACTGGTTACCAGGAGGTATTTACGGATCCAAGTTATTTTGGACAGGTTCTTATTATGAATAGTGTGCACGTTGGCAATTATGGCGTAATGGATGCTGATGTAGAATCTGCCAATGTAAAAATCCGGGGGCTTATAGGCCGGAACCTGGAGGAGCAATATTCCCGCCTCCTTGCAAAGGGTTCACTGGATCAATACCTGAAAGACAATAAGATCGTAGCTATTGAGGATGTTGATACACGTGCACTCGTTACCGAGGTTCGTACGAATGGTGCCATGAACTGCATTATATCATCAGAGATCCTGGATATTGTACAACTCAAAGAAATACTATCGAAAGTGCCTGATATGGATGGCCTGGAACTGGCAAGCCTTGTGAGCACTGGTAATTCATATGAACTGGGTGATCCTGCCTCACCTATCCGGATAGCAGTAATGGACTATGGTATAAAAAATCATATACTGGAATGCATGGTACAAAGGGGCGCATTTGTAAAAGTGTATCCGGCTAAAACAACGATCGATGAATTAAGATCGTTCAACCCGGATGGTTATTTCATCTCGAACGGACCCGGCGACCCTGCGGCTATGGATTACGCTGTACAAACTACTAAAGATGTTTTGAAAGAAGACAAACCTTTATTCGGTATTTGTCTGGGTCACCAGTTACTGGCTCTTGCAAATGATATCCCGACTTTCAAAATGCATAATGGCCACAGAGGGCTTAATCATCCTGTAAAAAATCTTGTTACAGGTAAATGTGAGATTACTACTCAGAACCATGGATTTGGTATTGACCCGGAGGCCGTAAGGAATTCACAGCATATTGAGATCACACATGTTAATCTGAATGACGCTTCCATCGAAGGTATCCGTGTAAAAGGTAAGCCGGCTTTTTCGGTTCAATACCATCCTGAATCCACCCCCGGCCCACACGACTCCCGGTACCTGTTTGATGAATTTATCGACATGATAAAACAGCACAAAGCAGGTTAGCAATGTGGCAGACCTGCCATCAAAATTTTCTGAAATTCACTCAAGACGTAACGTTGAATTAAAATACAAAGTACTACCATGAAGATTGCGATAATTAATGGGCCGAATCTCAATCTACTTGGAAAAAGAGAACCTGGCATTTACGGATCAGAAAATTTTGATTCATTTCTTATCCAATTAAGAATAAAGTATCCGTCAGTAAACTTCAGTTACTATCAAAGCAATATTGAAGGCGAACTAATCAACGAATTACAAAAAGCCGGTTTTGATTACGACGGCTTAATATTAAATCCTGCGGGGTATACGCATACATCGGTAGCAATTGGCGATGCCGTTGCTGCCATTACTACTCCTGTAATTGAAGTTCATATCAGCAATGTTCATGCGCGTGAAGAATTTAGACGGATATCCCACGTTTCAGCCAAATGCAAGGGCACTATTTCCGGAATGGGATTGAAAGGGTATGAACTGGCAGTCGACTACCTGATTTATAACTATCAAAAGTCAACGTTTGGCAATCAATCCTAGGTAAATCTTTAGCTGCGTTTTACGCTGTTGGCTTACAAGAAAACTCTCAGCAACAAAGCAAAGCCCGTATCTTGTTTTGAATCAGAAGTTTTTTTGATTACATGAACGCCGGAACGGCTCCATACCTTAAAAATATCTCCTTTTTTTCGCCGGGAAATTTCCTTTTCAATTTCTGGCAGGATAGACCCTTGTGCTATCCAGCCCAGGTCTCCCTTTGTGATTGCCTCCCCACCCATTGAGTAAGCCTGTGCCATATCCTCGAAACTGGCGGTACCTTCCCTGACCCGCTGTACAATACTATTGGCCAATGAATCCGCAATACGCCTGGTAAAAGTCGCTGTGTCGATGAATACCTGGCTGATATGATTGAATGTATTAGGAGCCCGGCCCAATACCATTACAAGGTATTTTTTCTCTATGGGCCCATAGACTTTTCCCTGCCTGCCTTTGTAAGCAATACTATCTGCCATCCCAATAAAACGGGAGGTATTCATTACGGCTACCGTATCTATTTTGTATTTTTTTTCAAAATTTCCCTTACATATGCAACCGGGTTGCCCGATTTTTCCATTCCTGTTTTCATTTGAACAACGGTCATCTTCTGCGCTTTCAAATCGTTTAAGGATAACAGGCAAATAGCAATCAATGTTAAATACTTCATTTACTGGATTGAGTGTTGGCAAAGATAAGTGCCGCTAACAGACTTTTATTGAATAAGTGATGAAAACCGGAAAGCAGCCAGCTATTGAATGCATTAATTAAAAGGGCAACGAACTTTGTTTGAGAATGTTAAAATTCAGGCCGGAACCTGGTTTTTGTTGATGTACCTGGCATCTGCTGTAACTTTACAGGTAATAGATTTTGCAGTTGTCGGCAATGAATGGATCAATAAAACGTTTATTTAAATCATCAAACTTTTCAATATGCGCTCAATACTTTTTATAGGTATGTTGATTTCTGTGAATAGCTTCGGGCAATGGAAAAGCTTTGTGGTGGGCGTTAAAGGGGACACTTTAAACTGCGTAGATTCCAGAGGCCATAAACAGGGTAAATGGGTGGTGCGTTACAATGAAGTGCGTGGTGAACCCGGGTTTGAAGAAGAAGGAGTTTATAAGAACGATAAAAAGGAAGGTGCCTGGCGCAGGTACACGCTTATAGGCGACCTCGTTGCAGTTGAAAACATGCGCTGGGGAAATAAAGATGGCCTTAGCCAGTATTTTAATGGGCTGGGTGAAGTGCTTCGTGAAGAGCAGTGGAAGGCGATTAATCCTGACAAGTTGTATGATACAGTAGATGTGGAAGACGTTGATAACCCTGATCATTATAAAAAGGTAATTGTAAAAAACGAAGGAGCTGGTATAAAGCATGGCCATTGGACCTACTACGACCCTGTCACCGGTTTCATTACCAAAGAAGAAAACTATACGCTGGGAACATTAGAAGGGAAGAAAAAAATTCTAAGTAATGCTACGGCGGTTTCTGCCGAGAAAAAAGTAGCCAAACCGAAAGAGGTCATGGATTTCGAAAAGAAGAATGCGGGAAAGAAGAAGATAAAGATCAGGGACGGCAGTACCGGTTTTTAACGTTGAAATTGATTTTGCTAGGTCTTAAATTTAAAACTGTCAGGTCTGTAAAACCTGACAGTCTTTTTTTGTTGGTACCAACCGGGCCTAGAAAGCTTTTTTACCTTCTTTCTCGAGGGCTTTTTGCATTGGGTTTTGTCCGCTTGATTGTCCGCGCACCTGTTGCTGCTTCATCTTAAATAACTGGAATTTCGAAGGCGCCGTTAAAGTTGGCCAGCTGTTGTTTGCTTCATTGATGTCTGCGGTTTCTTTCATCGGGTCTAATTTTATTGAAGCAACTTCTTTATTTTTCATAAATACTTTGCTGATGCCCGACTCATTCATCCGCCAGATCTGCGCCGGTATCCGATCGACCTCTTTTGTTCCGTCTGTATAGGTCCATTCGATGATCAAAGGCATTACCAATCCTCCTTTGTTACTGCAATTTACCTGGTAGAAATGTTTATTGGCATAAACCTGCTTTACTGAATCATCCGCTGCCGCGAGTAAAGCCACCACTGGTACACGGTAGCTACTTGTATCAAGCGGAACCATTCCCCTGTCATACTTCCAGTAAAAATCGCGCAGCGTTGTGTCTAGATCCGTCAGATATTTCAGGTCTTTATTTTCCCGGTTCCGGATTTTGGAAATGTCTTCAAACGCATTGACCAGGGGTGCATCCAGCTTTTGCAGCATAACGCTGTCTTTCAATACAGGGGGAAGAGTAGCAAGGTCGGCAGTAAAATGCTTAACGCTATCCAACGCGATATCGCACGCATCTGTAGAGTAGAACCATCCTCTCCAAAACCAGTCAAGGTCTTCGCCGCTTGCATCTTCCAAAGTACGAAAAAGGTCGGCTGGTGTTGGATGCTTGAATGCCCATCTTCTTGCATATTCTTTAAAGGCGTAATCAAACAGCTCGCGGCCCATGATGGTTTCGCGCAATATATTCAAACCAGTAGCGGGTTTTGCATACGCATTGGGTCCAAAGCCGATTATATTTTCGGAATTGGTCATAATGGGCTCTAATTGTGATTTAGGCAATGACATGTAATTGGTAATAGCCCAGGCAGGTCCGCGGCGTGAAGGAAATTTGTTATCAAATAATTCTTCCGTGAGGTATTGGACGAAGGTGTTCAGGCCCTCATCCATCCAGCTCCATTGACGTTCGTCGCTGTTAATAATCATCGGAAAAAAATTATGGCCCACTTCGTGAATGACCACACCAAGCATCCCGTATTTTGTAGCTTCGCTATAGGTGCCGTCTTTTTCGGTTCGGCCGTAGTTAAAACAGATCATTGGGTATTCCATGCCATTGGAAGCCTCAACACTTTGCGCTACCGGGTAAGGATAAGGAATGGTGAATTGAGAATAGGTTTTGATGGTATGTGCCACTGCCTTCGTGGAGAACTTACGGTACAATCCGTAAGCTTCCTTACCATAAAAACTCATACACATTACTTTTTTGCCTTCTACATAAGCAGGTAATGCATCCCATATAAATTTCCTGCTGGAAGTCCATGCAAAATCCCTTACATTATCGGCTTTGAATATCCATGTTTTTTTCTGCGTGCTTTTAGATTTTTCTGCGGCCCTGGCTTCATCCAGGGTAACAATTTCAAGCGGTTCTTTGGTGCTTTGCGCTTTCTGCCACCGGGCAAACCGGGTTGCACCCAGCACTTGCTGGTAATTTTGACATTCGCCGGTTGAACCAACTACATGATCTGCGGGCACTGTCATTTGAACATTGAAGTTGCCAAAAGTAAGCGCGAACTCACCTCTTCCAGTGAACTGGTGATTCTGCCAGCCCTGGAAATCGCTGTAGACGCATAACCGCGGGTACCATTGCGACATGGTGAAAAGGGAGTTGCCATCTTCCCCAAAGTACTCATAACCTCCACGGCCATTCTCTTTCGTACGGTTTGATATTTTATAATTCCATTCGATGTTTAACACGTATTTCAAACCTGGTTTAAGAATGGCCGGTAGTTCAACACGCATCATCGTCTTATTCACCGTGTATTTAAGCGGCTTTCCCAATACATCCGTCAATTTTGTAATGTTGATACCGAGGTCGTTTGGCTTTTTAGTAGCTATTGAGCTTTCCAGCATTACATCAGTGGCCCGTTCAGGCATCGTGTTGGGATTAGCGTAATCTGCGTTTTTTTCAGTACTGTGTTCATTCTCATCAAGCTGAAACCACAGGTAGTTTAACTGATCCGGTGAATTGTTAAAGTAGGTGATCGTTTCGCTTCCGGCAAGTCGCAGATTTGCCTCATCCAATTCACACTTAATGGTGTAATCTGCCCTTTGTTGCCAATATTTAGGACCTGGAGCACCGCTGGCTGTCCTGTATTCATTCGGGGTAGGCAGAACAGTTCCCAATTGTTCAAATTTGTTGGCATGATTGGAGTTGGGATTATTTTTAATATCCTGTGCCAAACACGCAAAACCTGAAAGGGAAAGAATAGATACTATGATTTTTTTCATTTTATATAATTCAATTAAGGAATTCTCTCAAACGCCCGTGTTATTGCCCTCCTGTCTACC
>JBBJOD010000211.1:0-8238 GCA_037721715.1 Chitinophagaceae bacterium
ATGGTTACCAGCATGCGATAGTTCAGAGATCCATTGCGAATGGTAATTGTAAATGGTTCCATGTTAATCCGGTGTGTGCATTGCTGTTAGTCGTTGGAAAGTTCAATCCATACCGGCGCATGATCGCTTGATTTTTCCCAACCCCGTACATTGCGGTCCACTCCAGCGGCAACCAGGCGTTTTTCAAGGTGAGAACTGAGTAAAAAATGATCAATGCGCAAACCTGCGTTACGGTCATATGCATTTCTGAAATAATCCCAGAACGTATAAATTACCTCGTCCGGGTAGAGTTTTCGAATGGCGTCGGTCCATCCCTGCGCTACCAGTGTTTTGAAAGCGGAACGAACTTCGGGCCTGAACAGGGCGTCATCCACCCATCTTTCAGGCTTGTAAACGTCTAATTCTGTCGGCATCACATTATAGTCACCGGTCAGAACCACGGGAGTGCCAGATTTGAGAAGTCCTGCTGCATGTGTGGTTAACCGTTCAAACCAGCGCAGCTTGTATTCCAGTTTTGGCCCCGGCGCAGGGTTGCCATTAGGCAGGTAGAGGCAGCCGATTAAAACACCGCTGACCATTGCTTCTATGTAGCGGCTGTGGCTATCTTCGGGGTCACCTGGAAGCGTGCGTCGAACCTCTTCCGGCTTTTCATTCCGGGAGAGAATAGCAACACCATTCCAGCTTTTTTGACCATGCCAAATAGCCTGGTAACCAGCGTCCTTTATCGCTTCTTCGGGAAACTTTTCCTGTGGTGCTTTCAGCTCTTGCAGGCACACAACATCGGGCGCTGTTTCTTTCAGCCAGCGAACCAGCACAGGCAATCGTCCGTTGACGCCATTGACATTATAGGTCGCTATTTTCATAATCTTACTGTTCGCATTAATAAGTGGATAGGATAATATTAACCTTTTCTATCCATAAATGTAAACTACTTTTCAGAAGCTATAGAACCGAACTTTGGGAGCCTTCATTAATTATTTTTTATAAAAAGTAACATTATGGCAAAACAAATATTTGGAATAGATGATAACGGTGTTTTCCATCCTGGTGAAGGAAAGCCTTCAGGAATTAATAACGAAGAAGGCCTGGGAATACAGGCAACTCCACCCAAGAAATTGGAGGAATACCTTCAGTTGACTGATAAATACATGGTTGGTGAGGGAGAGCTGGACCCCTCTGTACCAATCAGGCATCCTAATCGAAAAACTTCGAAAGGTGATAACACATTCAAAGCCAGGGGGAGTACGAAAGAAAGCAACAAGAGCAAAAATGAGACGTTCGACGAAGAGCTCATCCCCGTTGTTGTTGAAGAACTGCCTGGAATTCTGTCCAGGGAAATATTCACTGAACTGGCTAATTATTCAGCAGATTGTTGCGTTACCATCTACCTGGGTTCACATAAGGGAGGTGTTGAAGGGAATGAAAACTACGATTCCATCAAATTTAAAAACCATTTACAGGAGGCGGCCCGCAGGCTTGCTGAAAAGGGCCATGACGAAGTATTTGTAAAGCAGTTGTTAGAGCCGGGTTATGACCAGGTTGGTAACAATGATTTTTGGAAAGTACAAACACCAGGCCTTGCCATTTTTATCGCCCGGGGATATTTTAAATTTATCAAAATGCCGGTAGTACCGATTGAAGAGTTGTTAGTGATAGAGCCGACGTTTTATGTAACACCACTAGTGACGATAATGACAAGCAAGGAATACTTTTACCTGCTTGTTTTAAGTAAGCAGTGTGCAAAGCTTTTCATGGCAGACGCCTGGGGAATGGAGAGGGTGGCTGTCGATCTACCGCAAAGTATCGAAGCGGTGAACAAGATTTCCGGGATGGATGCCACAACATTCAGGTCGGGGAGCAATAGCCCAAGAGCTCCGCGGTTTTCACAGGAAGGTTCTTATCATGGTACCGGCGGGCGTAACCCGGACGGGAAAGACAACCTGCTTGTTTACTTCGAGGCAGTAGATGATATTTTGTGGGAACAGGTGCTGAACAAGGAAAACGTACCATTGTTACTGGCGGCGGTAGAATATGAGATACCGATTTACCGCAAAGCATGTGATTATCACAACATCTGGCCACAGGCGCTTACAGGTAACCGTGAATACCAGAAGACAGCCGAACTATACCAGGAGGCGAAGGAAATGATGAAGCCGTATTTCGAACAAAAAGTTACCAAAGCACTACAGCTTTATCTGAACAATAGCGCCAATGGAAAGACGTCTTCTATAGCCGCTGATGTTATACCTGCCACCTACTATTCTCAGGTGTCGCACTTGTTTGTTACCCGGGGAGAGCATATATGGGGAACCTTTGATGAAACGGCAAATGAGCTAAATTTCCACGACACTCCGAATGAGGGTGGGAAAGACCTGGTAGACAATGCCGTGGTGAAGACATTGTCAAATGGCGGCGAAGTATTTTTATTAGAAAGAGAAAAGATGCCGGCAGACACGCAGATTGCTGCGGTGATGCGGTTTTAGTCGTCCATAATGCCGATTTAATTTTACCTGGTATTTTTGATATAATGGCATCGAATTGTAGGAATGTTAAATGCAGCGTATGAATTGCGCTGCATTTTGCTTCGAGGCTGGATAGTATCCCTGGCAACTGGCTAATTAGTAGTCACAGACAACCTTTTCAAAAATGTTTGTGTAATTTAAAAACAGTGTTCCTACATGAAGCGCGGTTAGGAACACTTGAGCCAGCTGTACGGAATTCTCTTTGCGGTCTCTTCCTTTGCGTCCTTAGCGGTTAATTCTTCATACGAACATAGGCACAAGTTATCCAACTGGCATTCTTGATAAATTGAACATTCCCGAAATGAACCCGTTGGAACACTTGCGCCAGGCCCTCTGCGGACTTTGCGATTAGTTGTACGTGCCGGCGGGTTACTTTTATAAAAAAATTGGTATGCCGGCCATACATGGCCGACATACCAATTAACAGATGTTGTAAAATTATTGCTTTGCCTTTTTATTTTCTGTTCCTTTAGATCCACCTCTTTCCAGCGCTTTGATGGAGGCAAACCTGATTTTCAGTCCTGCTATTTTGCGATTGTCTTTGCCGTCAAGATCTTTTTCAATCTCGTTTTTTCTTGTGTCAAGAGCTTCATAAAGGACTTTAATCTCATCCCAATCTTCTCTTGTGTATTTATTCTTTTGATCGGCCACCGTATTTACGAAGTTGTCATAGACACTAAGAGCATTATCTGCATTTACATAATTAAATTGCATATCGGAGCCCATTTTGCCCTCGCCGAATAGGCTGTTCCTTAATACTTGCCTGTAATCGTTTGCAGTTTCTTTAACTGCAGTTTCCTTGTCTGATACTTCCTTGATTTTGGCCGTATATGCCACTTTCATCGTTTCATACTGTTCTTTGCTTTCTTCTACTTTCTTTTTTTCAGCTTCGTTTAGTTCAGACTCGTTCAATTGTAAGGCGGACAACCTTGCCTGGTAGCCGCTATCAATAGATGCCCAATAGGCATTCGTGTATTCCGGAGTTACTTTATTCACGGAGTCTACATATAGGCCCAGGTTTTCGGCATCTTGCTTGGCGTCTTTGCCTGCATTGTCGCAGGCCGGTAGTAGGGCTAGTAAAAGCGCAGACTTAAATAGAATGATACAGTTCTTCATATTCAATGGATTTTTTTATTGGTTTAACAGGATGCAATGTACCCTTTCCCCAAGGATTTAACGATGTTTGCAGGGCCAAAATGATCAGTGCAGCCAGATATATGGAAAGCACCTAGAGAAAAATAATTGTAAACATTTACAAAGGATACTTAGAATATACGTATACGTTAGGTTTTATGATCATTATAGAGAGGAGGATCGATCTGGTCAGTGTTGACATTCAAGGTATTTTTTTAGTCCCATCCAATCAATTATGGAATGCGTCCCAAATAGGTATTTAACGCTTATCCAAAGAGACATATTCAGTTACTGTTTACTCTTTGCCTTTCATCTTCAGATCCCGTTGACCGGTTTCTTCTTTCTTTTAATTTATCATTGCCAAAACTTCGAGTGTATGTCAGGCGGAAAGTAGTATTCACAAAATAAAAGTCTCCCTTAAATATTAAATTTTGTTGTGGATTATTAATGGAAATTTTTTAATGAGGAGGACCTAATACGTCACTAATTCCAAAGCGGAGTACTCCCTTATTTTTTGGAAGTATATCCCAAATAATCCCCCGGATTGAAAATATCCGCTTAGCTCAAGAGTAAAACTTTTTGGTAATCGGAAAGTTTGCGTTCAATTAATATTAATATCTTTTTAAGATATTGCAAACTTCCGACAGCAGCATTTAAAATTAAATTCATTTTGGGGTCATTCAGAAAATGCTGTTAAAACACAAGTATGGATTGCGGTCGCTATTTACGTTTTAGTTGCCATTTCCAGAAAGAAATTTATACTCCAGCAAAGCCTTTATGAAGTATGACATATAGTGAGCATCTCGATTTTTGTAAATATTCCTCTTAATCAACTCTTCAGCAAACTCAATTACAATATTTCAAAGAACAAAATCCAATTCCGCTTGCTGAAGAGCCTGGTATAAGCCTTCTCTTTCGCTTTTAGTAGATAAGCAAAACCATTTTGCGGATGTATACGCCTTATCGACGACGAATGGCAAACAGAACGGCCACTGGTATTTCCTACGATGATTCGGCTATCTGTCAAGGTTGTTATGCTGTTTGCAGAAAAAAGGTAAAAGCCTATGAATTACCGCATAGTTTGTGAAAGGAAAGTTTTAAATGCCGCATCCAGTACACCATTAAAAATTGAAATGGCCTCAGGAACCTATACTCTAATGTCAATTATCCCAATGCCGGGCGGCTGGATCTTTTAGAAAACATGTTTCTCACTTGCAAACCAGGAAACGAAAAAAAGTTATTATTGATGCTTCTGCGCTGCCGGGTACTCTAATTAACCGATTAAATATTATGTTATGAAAACAAAAATTTTATGTGCCGTTTTAATTTATGTAAACCTTTCGGTTTTTAATCTTTCCTGTCATAAAAATCAGCCCCAAAAAGAGGAAGATGCTTGTTCTGCCTACCGTAGTAGTAACTCAACTCCCTGTTTTAATCTAAACGTCAATCTTAAAGGCAAGGGAACCCAGTCGGGATTTAGTAAATTTCGGCAGGACCCGGACTCTGCCAGAATAATCACCCTGGACACAAGGATTAACCATCTTGTGCCACGGCATGAATACCTCCTTCAAAGGGCTGTAGATCCAATAAACGCAGTTGATGGTAACTGCACAAGTACAACGTGGCTTACGCTCGGCAGAGGATTAACCGCTCAGTCTATTTTAACTGATGGAAATGGGAATGGAACGGAAACCTTATGGCGTGATATATCAGCCATTGCAACCGGTTCAACATTCGATATTCATTTCCAGATAATTGACGCAACAAGTATGGCTGTAGTGCTTTCAAGTGACTGTTATCAATACACAGTAAGGTGATGGTGCAGCCGACAATTTGCCTTCAATCGAAGAGTTAAAACAAGTTTTCCCAGCATCACAAGTTGTCTCATCAGTTGCAGGCTTTGCACTTATTTTTAGATTTCGTAGGCACTGCGTACCAAATTTCAAAATGCGTTTCAATGAACCTTTAGAGTCCCTTTTTAACGAAGTCATAGTCTCCGTTCGCTGTGGGATCTCAGGAATTTTAACCTTTCAATAATGCCTGATTGTTTCTTTCTTCCTTCCTATGCCCAGCATGTTCGAGATGATAAATGTCTGGGCGCCGTACCGGATTGATAACTGTGCATTCGTGTGCCGGCCGACTTTGTTGTCAGCTGCTTATGGATACAAGCCTGAGCGTTTTGTGAGTATACAAATGTAATTCCCGCATCAGGTCTTCATTTCGGCGTTATCTACAAGAAGCATTCTTATAAACTTATCTTATTCTTTAGAAACCTTCTTCCAGCTGCAGACTTAAAATATTTATCTGTTACAACTGCCTGTTCCCGGCTGCTAAATTCTTCAAAATAAACCAGCATGAAGGGGCTTTAATGGAGTGAGTTATACCGGCATAATGTTGTTCAATTCTTTGTTCTAAATTTTCACAGTGACATTTATAATAGAATTTGAGATGTCACTTTTGATTACATAAGCATAAAACATGGAATAATAAACTGGTGGCCTCGACATGGCTTAATTCGGCTTAACTACCAATGTTTATGATGATGCTGTAAAACATGGCGTAATGTGTAAAACAATTCCTAGTGTTAAGTTATAGTTGGAATTGTCAAATTAATTTCGTATTTTTAATTCGTCTGTAATAAACTGCTTTACTTCGACAGTTGGCTACCTGCTTTTCTCTGACTCACCAGCATTGTAATTATTTTTAATTGGTTTACTAAGAATTCCTCTGATAATTATCCACTTTAATCAACCATCGCATTAGTAATAACGATGCATGGAAGGATAAAAAATTTATTATTTAACCAACACCAAACACTACAATTATGAGAAGAATCATCCTGGCTATCGTTTTATTTCTTGTCGGAGCAGCAGCCTTTTCACAGGCGCAAAAAGAAAATGGAATTATCTATATTACGCATCCCTACATTGATGTTGTAAATAACTCTATAAAAGCATACCTGGACAAAGATATTGCTGCTAATACTAAAATCTTTGCGGATACAGCCAAATTTTGGGTATCAGGTATGGAAAAGCCTATTCCAATAGCAGACGCATTAACGGACTGGTCAACCGATTTTGATTATTATAATGATATTAAGATTACCAAGGTGGGTTATCCTGATTTATTACATTATAAAGATAAAGATCAAAAATATGTGCAATCATGGTGGCAATGGGTTGGCACATCAAAGAAAACGGGGGAGGTTGTGAAGATCGATTTTGTTCAATTTGATAGCTTCAATACAGACGGCAAAATTATCAATGAAGGTCTTTATGGAGATTTTTCCAAGCTGATAAAAAAATAGTTTCATTGACAGATCCGTTTCGTTAAACGTTTTTGAAATAGTGAAAGTAGTATACGTGCATTGAGTGTACCTGCATTATATAAGGGAAACCTTTTTAACAGGAATTTTTCTTTGCTCTGTTATCGTTCTTCCGATATTCCAAAAAGCTCTCTAATTCATTTCTTTACTAATTTAATTAATTATCATGAAAAAATTATTTGTTTTCTTGTTTTTCATTCCCCTTGCCGGAATGACCCAGGATAAGAATGTGATTAATGTTACACGCGTATTTCCAAAATCAGAGAAGATAGGGGAATTTGAAAAGGCACTGACTGCCCATGCACAGAAATTTCATACGGGGGATTGGAAATGGCGCGTTTCCGAAATTCAGTCAGGCCCTGATGCTGGTGGGTATAGCATTGTAGAAGGGCCCCACAACTGGGACCAGATAGACAAACGTGGAAACCTTGGCGCTGAACATCAAGATGACTGGAATAAAAGCCTGGCGATAAATCTTACGGATAAGTATCAGTCATCTTTTGCCGAGTACAAAGAAGAACTCGGAAATGGGCAGTTGACAGATTATTCAGATAAATATGCAGTCAATCATGTTTTCATCAGGCCTGGAATGTACGGCGCTGCCCTGGTCATTTTTAAAAATTTGAGGAAGACCTGGGCTGCAGATAAACAATTGATCGTGGTATATGAGGCAAGTTCTTCAGGCCCTCAGCAGTTTCTTATAGTCACCCGCTATAAAACTGGTTTGAAGGAAAGACAATCAGGCTTCCTTAAACCCATGTCGGAACGTTACGAAGCAGCAAATGGGGCAGGTTCTTTTCAAAAGTATAATGAGGCAGTTCAAAAAGTTGTTGATCATTCCTGGTCAGAACTGTTGTTTACAAGAATGGATCTTAGTTCAAAATAAACTTTACACGTCCTAAATTCTGGCTGGTCTCCTGTAACAATACCGGTTCTTTGAACCTGTATTGTTATTCTTTTGACCGGTGTGCAACCATTTTATCCATTCTTCAAAATTCCGATTCGCTGTCCAATGCTACGCAGATATTTGCGCAGCCGCCGCCCTTGCAGCCTTTCAATAAAATTAAAGAACTGCTCTACCGCATAATTTGTTTAGGCAAAAGTGTAATATCACTTATTAGTCCTTAAAATATGTATTTGCCCATACGGTTAACATTCTTCTGAGCTTTTCATTTCACTTAAAAAATTTAAAAAAATTTAATAAAAAGAAATTTCTATTAGGCAATGGGAATACATCATTGTTTTTTTAGTAGTTAG
>JBBJOD010000212.1:0-8223 GCA_037721715.1 Chitinophagaceae bacterium
TTTCCGTCATTTATATATCCCCAATCAGTTTTGGTAAGTCGATTCTCTAATGAATTTCTGTATTTATCCAGTGAATTAAAAAATACCGGTTTATAGGATGATAAAAATTTCGAGCGCGAATAAGAAAGGTTACCACCCACGTTGAAGGTAATAGCTCCAATCTTGTTATTGTAACTCAAAGAGCCCTCTTCGCCATATTGTGCATCGCTGTTTACGTTTTCGGTAGGTAGAGCATAACCAACTTCACTAGGAATCAGCACATCATATTTAAGTGCACGTAACCCTGTACGTTTCCTGTAGAAATAATCAAAGGATCCCGTCAGTTTTCCGTTAAACAAACTGAAGTCGACACCAACGTCTGAAATGATACTTTTGAACCAGGTTACATTGGTAATGGGCAGACCCCTGTCTCTGGTGCCAAGTACCGGTTGACCGCTAAGTATGGCAGTACCAACATTTAAGCCATAATTGTATCCTTCGCGGTAAGTCAGCAGGCCCAGGCCAACTGCATCGTCTCCAAGAATTCCATAAGAGCCGCGTAACTTAAGATCGCTTACGACACCACCCAGGAGGTTGTCCATAAAATTTTCTTTGGTAAGTCTCCAGCCTGCGGAAGCAGAAGGGAAATAACCAACACGTTTGTCAGGAGCAAAAATATGCGAGGCATCACGCCTTGCTGATAACTCCAGGTAGTACTTTTCAGAATAGTTGTAGTTCACACGGGCAATGTAACCGATTCGTGCCTCACGGTCATCACTATCCTGGTATTGGTCAGCCGTATTAAAATAGATAAGTGGCAATGCATTTGAACTGGGCACTGAGTGTATCCAGTTACGGCGGCGTTGCTGCTTGATGCGCTCGTTAACTACGGTAGCACCTATTGTATGCTCACCAAAGGTGTTGTTATAGTTCAACTGAGCCTGGGTGGTTACATTGATCTGCTTAACCTGCTCTCTTTCACGCCATGGATTGGTACTTCCACCTGTTTGGTCGTAAGCTCCGGTAGCAGGCCGGTAAGTGTAAGTTTTATAGGTATATTCCTGGTTATTGTACAAAAGATCCGCTATATAATAGGAGTATACGCCTTTTGCTGTCAGGCCTTTGATGCCTGGAACCTGGTATTCGATACTCGCATTGGTTTGAAGAACACGCCATTCAGAATGGAACTTTCCCGCGTTTTTATAATTGATGAAGGCCCAGTTGGCATCGTTTTGAGAGATAGTATTGATGTAGGCGGGGTTATCGTTGGCGTAAGGCCTCTCAAAAGGAACATTGCGCAATATGGCACATTTCGCGAGGCGGTAGTCATCTCCTCCGGGTACTCCCGGATTCTGCCTTTCTTCCTGGCGTCCGTTTACCTGAACACCTACTTTTAATCTTTTGGAAACACGGGCGTCTATATTCGACTGGAAGTTGGTTCTGCCGAATTTATACTCTCTACCTAACGGTGAATTCTGATCCAGGCGTGTACCTGACACATAAAAGCTGACATTTTCAGTTCCACCCGTTAAATTGACATTCGTCGAATTCAACGGACCATTTGGCTTTATGATAAAATTTTTCCAGTCAAAACTCTGGTATCCGAATTCGGTACCTACCCTGTATTTTTCCAATTCAGCAAGTGTAAGTGTAGTTGACGGGTTTAAGCCGTTCATATCCGCGTCTGCCTTATACCTCATATAATCATATGAATTCGTCTGCACGTCTGCGAATCTAGTCCAGTTCTGCCCACCATAGTAAGCATCTACGTTTACAGTAGGCCGGGCACCCGTTCTTCCTCTCTTGGTAGTTACCACCACAACACCATTTGCGGCACGTACCCCATAGATAGCGGCAGACGCATCTTTCAATACGGTGATACTTTCCACATCGTTAGGGGCAAGGTTATTAAACTGTCCTGCATCCTGTTGAATACCGTCGATTACGTAAAGTGGGTTACCCATGTTACGTATCTGGATATTAGCACTTGCACCCGGACGGCCGTCTGGCATTCGAAAAGAAACTCCAGGCAGCTTGCCCGCTAAACCGGAACTAACGGTTGAACCGCCATGAACACGACCCAGGTCTTTGGCAGTGACTGTGGCAATGGCTCCTGTTAAAGATTCCTTTTTCTGTGAACCGTAACCGGTTACTACCACCTCATCCAAAGAATTATTTCTTAATTCGAGTATTTCAGTGACTTTATCACTGGTTACGGCTACTTCCTTATCCTGGTAACCCACCGAGGTAATCACAAGAACACTACCCGAGGGTACGTTCATTTTGAAGTTTCCGTTCACATCGGTTACTACAGAATTTTTGGTGCCTTTAACAATGATGGTGGCTCCCGGAAGCGGGTCGCCTGTAGGAGTCTTTAATGTTCCCTCGATCGGCTGTTGTGCAAAAACAGTAGTACTGAATAGTAAGGTGACAAGGATGCATAGAGCAAACAGAGGCAATCGTTTCAGGATTCTCATAGCAAGTCAAAAGTTAGTTGTTATCGAAATTAATGAATTCTACATTTAAAATTCAAAAAACCTTAACAGGTCATTAGCATTTAGTTTATAAAGGAAATCTTATTTCGTCAGGTCTTTTAATCTTTGCGTATCATATATTCATCAAATTGTCTCAATCTTTTATCTTTTCTTTCAGGGTAGATCTATACCGGGAATATTTTTAACACAATAGTGATGTAAATTGCAAGTGTCAGTTAAAGATCCGTTATGCAACGATTTCATGCTCATTTCACCATCCGGTTGCTACTTCTCCTGGCATTCCTGCTAATTACAGTAATAAATATCAAGGGCCAATCGTACTATTTTAGTCATTTACAGGTGGAGAACGGGCTCACTAATAATGCCGTGGTGTGCAGCTTGCAGGATAAGAAAGGGTTTATGTGGTTTGGCACCCGGGATGGACTGAACAGGTTTGACGGCTTATCATTCAAGAACTTTTTACATGATCCGGATAATGCAAAATCCCTGGGTAACAATTTAATTCATTGCCTGTATGAAGACAATGATGAAATTTTGTGGGTAGGTACCGACCGCGGCTTATACCGGTATGACGCTACCACGGAAAGCTTCGCGGTATTAAAGAATACAAAAAACAACTCCATCCGCGATATTCGCATGGATCAAAATGGAAACCTCTGGTTTATTTCCGGTAACGTCTTATATAAGTACAACACCTCTGTCCGCCGGCTTCAATCTTTTGCACACTTGAGAAACTTCGATGCCACCGCAATATGCGCAACTGCCAATGGAGCCATTTGGGTCTCTACGTCCAACGGTTATTTGCATCGTTACAACCCGGCAAATGAATTATTTACCGGTTACCCTGTTTTTGATAAATCCATGCCGGCTTCTTCAAACTGGATAGAAACCATCTACGATGTCGGGAACGGCTCCTTACTGGTAGGTACTTCCAACCAGGGGGTTAAATTATTCCATACTTCTACCGGTTCCTATAAAGACATACTTACTTATAATCCTGACAGAACTGAAATATATGCAAGGGATTTCATCAAGCATACTGATAATGAATATTGGATCGCTACTGAATCGGGTATTTATATTTACGACCTTGAAAAAGGAAATTTCACCAACCTGCGCAAGCAATACAACAACCCTTACTCTCTTTCAGATAATGCTGTCTATACTTTTTGTAAAGACCGTGAAGGGGGCATTTGGGTAGGCACCTTCTTCGGGGGAGTGAACTACTACCCGAAGCAGTACATGGCTTTTGAAAAATTTTTTCCAAAGGTGGCAGAGAACTCCATTAGTGGAAACGCTGTTCGAGAAATCTGTGCCGACAGTTCGGGAAACCTATGGATAGGTACCGAAGATGCGGGGCTCAACCAGCTACAGTTGAAAAATAAAAAATTTACCCACTTTACACCAATTGTAGGTAAACCAAGCATTTCAAATACCAACATACACGGACTGATGGTGCTCAACGAAAAATTGTGGATTGGAACGTTCAAACGTGGACTTGACGTCATGGATATAAAAACCCGCCAGGTAATCAAACATTATTACGCCAGGGGAAAACTCAATTCACTCAATAGTGATTTCATACATAGTATTATTTCAACGAGTTCAGGAAAGATTTTAATTGGTACAGACAGGGGACTGTATTTTTATAATGAAGCGGTTGATGATTTTATGCTGGTTCCTAATGTACCTGAAAACATTTTTTACACTAACCTGTTCGAAGACAGCCAGGAAACGATTTGGGCCGGAACTTACCGGGACGGGTTATACAGTTTTAATTTGAAAAGCCCCGGAAGCCGTAATTACCGGAATTACAGCAATGATAAAAATAGCCTGAGCAGCAACAGGATAAACAGTGTATTTGAAGACAGCAATGGCCAACTCTGGATCAATACCGAGGGCGGACTTTGTACATTCAACCCGGACAAAAATGGCTTCAAAATCTATGATACCAAAAAAGGGTTCCCCAGCAATGTTACTTATGCCATGCTAGAAGACGGAGAAAAAAATCTCTGGGTCAGCACATCCAAAGGGCTGGTGTGCCTCAACCCGAAAACAGAAAAATTAAAAATTTACACTAAGGCTAATGGATTGTTAAGCGACCAGTTTAATTACAATTCAGCTTACAAAGACGCATCCGGCAGAATGTATTTCGGAAGTGTAAAGGGACTTATCAGTTTCAATCCCAGCCAATTTAGCATCAATACATTTATTCCGCCCGTATACATAACCGGTTTCCAGGTACAGAATAAAGAACTGGCTGTGCAGGGAGACGGTTCGCCTCTAAAAAAATCGATTACCTACACAAAAAAGATAGTACTGGATCACAAGCAGTCTTCATTCAATATCGATTTTGCTGCGCTCAGCTTTACGGTTCCTGAAATGACAGAGTATGCTTATAAAATGGAAGAGCTTGACAAAGACTGGAACCATCTAAAAACTTACCGGAGGGTTTACTATACCGAGCTGCCTCCGGGTGATTATGTTTTCAAGGTGAAGGCTTCAAACAGCAGCGGCATCTGGAGCGAAAAAGAAACGCGACTTGAAATTGAGATCTTACCGCCTTTGTGGGCCAGCCCGGGTGCTTACCTGGGTTATGCAGTTATGGTAGGTCTATTATTTTTCTATGCCTTACGCAATTATCATGTTAAAACAGAAGAGAAAAATAGAAGGAAGATAGAAATATTTGAAATAAAAAAGGAGAAAGAAATATACCAGGCGAAACTGGAATTCTTTACCAATGTGGCACATGAGATACGAACACCGCTCACCTTGATCAAAGGCCCGCTTGAAAAAGTGATGAAGAAAGCGATGGCGCTTCCCGACATGGGAAATCATTTAAAAATCATGGAAAAAAATACCAATCGACTGATAGACCTTACCAACCAGCTACTTGATTTCCGCAAAATAGAAACCACCTGGTTTAGCCTTAATTTCATATATGCAGATATTTCCGAACTGCTGGAAGAAAATGTTTTGAGCTTTAAACCTGTTGCAGAACAGAAAAATGTAAGCCTTGCCATTGATATCCCGGAGGCGCACGTATATGCATCCATAGACGTAGAAGCGATGAACAAGATTTTCAGTAACCTGGTAGGCAACGCGGTTAAGTATGCCTCGGCCAACGTAAGGATCTCATTGTTGCCGGTGAGCAAAGACGACAAGTCGTTTACTGTCATTTTCAAAAATGACGGGTACCTGATTTCTTATGACCTGGGAGAAAAGATATTCGAACCTTTTTATCGTCTCAAAGAAGCACAAAGGCAGCAGGGATCTGGGATAGGGCTGTCGCTGTCGCGCTCGCTTGCTGAATTGCACCAGGGTGTGCTCACATTAGAAAAGCCTCAGAACGGTTGTAATACTTTTAGACTCACCTTACCTATTCGTCAAGACAAAACCATTGTTTCGAAAACGGAAAAAAATTTAGCTTAAAAGAAGAAAAGACACCAATGAAACCAGTTATTTTGTTAGTGGATGATAATGAGGAAATACTTGAATTCATTGCTGAAGAACTTAGCATAAAATATACTGTAATCTGCGCAGCAAACGGCCAGGAGGCTTTTGATATTCTTAATAAGGAGATCGTTCACCTGGTAATTACTGATGTAATGATGCCGGTGATGGACGGATTTGAACTTTGCAATAGAATAAAAACCACGTTTGATTTTAGCCATATACCGATCCTGCTTCTCACCGCTAAAAATACGTTGCAGTCAAAGATCGAGGGACTGGAACTGGGGGCAGATGCCTACATAGAAAAACCGTTTTCACCGGAGCACCTCCAGGTCCAGATATCCAACCTGCTGGCAAACCGCAATAAAATAAAAGAATACTTTGCCAATTCGCCATTGGTACACCTGAAAAGCATTGCCTATTCAAAAGCGGATGAAAACTTCCTTGAGCAGTTAAATGATGCCATACGTAAGAATATTGAAAATTTTGACCTCGACGTTGATCACCTGGCGAGGGTAATGAACATCAGCCGGCCAACCCTATACCGGAAAATTAATGCTATCTCAAATCTTACACCGAGTGAATTGATTAATATCACTAGGTTAAAGAAGGCGGCCGAACTGCTTTTAGAGGGTGATTACAAAATATACGAGGTGGCCGACATGGTTGGCTATAGTTCGCAAACCAATTTTGGTAGAAATTTTATCAAGCAGTTTGGAATTACACCATCTGAATATATTATCTTGAAAAAATCTGACCTGAATAAAGATGCACCGGGCGATTAATGCTGCCATTTAAATGCTTTAGATAATTACATCACAGACTTTGCAACAAGATATACCTTACTGAATCCGTAAAACGATAGTGCCGACCTGGCGGGCTTTTTAGAGACTCAGCGGATACCTGCCGACAGAAGTTGTGCAGCGGGCACTCTTTAATCTGGTCATAACTCAAAAATCCCGTTGGCGCACCTGCGCCAGTCTTCTAAAGTGGGTGTGGCAAATATTTCGCCAACAGTAAACCGGAACTTGGATAGAATACTGCAATCACATGATTAATATCACTATTTTTCATCTGCCATTTTGAGTTAACATTGCTGGTTAGCGGTAAAGCACATCAGTTTCAATCTGCCAATGAAAAGTGACGACCTCAACAGGCAAGTCATTACATACTGCGCTTTAAACATCCACTTACAATTTCACCATGGGAAATCATCGAAATTATTCAAACTTCATAATACTATTGCGCCATACCATGTTGTTGTTCTTTTTGCATTCTTGTGAACAAGCATTTGCACAACACCATGTTCTCGAAAACGAAATGATCAGTTTGTCATTTAGCGAACGCGGACTTACATCGCTGGCAGATAAACGTTTAGGAAAGCACTTTACTTTTTCCAGTGATCGTTTCCTTATTGCTATCAATGGAAGAACTTTTGACAGCACGCAGGCAAAGATGGAATCTATTACACCTGCTGAAGGCAAACTTACTTACTCCTACCAGGTGCCTGGTTTCAACATCAAGGTCGTTTATACACTTGACCGGCATCGCTATTTCTTATCAAAACAGCTGGAAATTCACCCCCATAGAAAAGCACCAGTCCATGTAGACCGGTTAGTAGTATGGGATATCAAACCAGGTGAAAATTTAAGTGCCTTTTACATCCCGCATACCAGAAGACCTGAACTTAAAACCGGTGATTACGGTGCTTTTTTAAGATTTCAAGACGCAACCGGCCTGGTAATGACAGTTCAAAATCCGTTTCTTCAATTTAAAAAAAACCAGGGAAACCTGTCGCTGGAGTATGAACCCGGTATGACCTGGAAGAGAGACGATGGACCGTTCAAATCGGATATAGGTAACATAGGGGGCTATGCGCTGACAGGGGTACGGGTGCCTGCGAAACTGATCCCGGAATGGAAGTGGACAAACGGAATCGTTGCCATAACAGATGAAGAACAAGACCAGGCAGAAGTTGAAGCGTTCACCACCATTGTTTCCGCCTTTGTATTGCCTCATTTGACCAAATCCATAAAAATGAATGTGGGTTGGTGTGAAAACGACTACCAGATAGACGTTTCTACCCCCGGTGGACGCTCCGAATACAAGCGGATCATTGACCAGACTGCGGCAATGGGAATGGATCATATTTTATTTACGCCGTCGAACGCTGATCTTGGTAGCCGTGAAGAAGCTACAGACGACTGGGGCTGGGAGAACCTGCTTTGGCTGGGGCTGGGAATCCAGATACGAAAAGGAGAATGGAACGTAGACCAAGATCCCATGCCGGCTTCGG
>JBBJOD010000213.1:0-8221 GCA_037721715.1 Chitinophagaceae bacterium
AAAACTATCCTTATTGAATGGAGATCTGCTTTGGCGTTTCTTTAACCTGCTCTTTTTTTGGAAGTAAGAATTTCAACAATCCGTTTTCATACTTTGCCTGTATATTGTCAACGTCAATTTTTTCATCCAGGCTGAAGCTGCGTTTAAAACTTTGGAAAGCAAACTCTTTTCGTACTGATTTTACTGCCTCATCTTTCGTTTCTTCCTTTTTCTCAAATCCGATTGTCAAAAGGCCGTTTTCGATGTTTACTTTAAAATCCTCCTTATTCCTTCCGGGGGCACTAAGTTCAAGGTGGTATGCATCAGCGGTTTCGGCAATGTTCACCGGAGGCGCGCCAGCATTCCAGTCTTTTCCTGGTAGTGCCGGGAATTCGTTTAATAATTCATCGAATAAGTTGTTGAATGATTTAGGTACCTGCTTGTTAATTTTTACGAATGTCATAGCTGTATATTTTAAGTTTTTTTTAAAAGATTTGAATACTTATTTTCAAACTGTATACCATTCGTCTAAACAAATCATTGAACGACAGAGTTTCCTAAATATCGATTTTTAGTATGACATAATGCCATACTATTTCTTTTTGTATGCCATTAGGTCTGATTGTTGGTTGAAAACAGGATGATACATAAATTTTTGTAGATTTGCAATTATTGAATAAAAAAAAATCTAACATGTATCCGCAAGAAATAGTAATACCAATGAAAGAGGAGTTAACAGAGAACGGTTTTAACGAAATGCAAACTCCCGATGAAGTTGACAGTGAATTAGCTAAAAGTGGAACTTCACTGGTAGTGGTGAATTCAGTTTGTGGTTGTTCCGCGGGAACAGCGCGTCCTGGAGTTTTAATGGCATTGTATAATACAAAGAAGAAGCCTGATAATTTACTAACCAGTTTTGCCGGGTTCGACCTGGATGCCGTAAAAAAACTGCGCCAGCACTTGTTACCTTATCCTCCATCTTCACCTGCCATCGCTTTATTTAAAGACGGTGAACTTGTTCACTTTATCGAACGTCACCAAATTGAGGGTCGTTCTGCTCAAATGATCGCCCAGAATCTCATTGCAGCTTTCGATGAATATTGTGAAGAAAAATAGTTATCGCTATTGAACGAGAACACCTTGTGCCAAGAACCTCTTCCCTTTGGAAGGGGTTTTTTACAATAGTAAACCGGAACATTTTGCCTTTTTTGTATAATAATGATGTAAGGAATACAGATGTTTTCAATAATCGAAATTTTCAATTAATCTTGTACCCCTTTGTGGCAATGGCCATTGTATCAGGAAATTAAAATCTATGTATCCCAATTTATATTACGCGTTTAAAGACTTATTTGGAGTTGATGAAAAATGGAAATTTTTACGATTCGTAAATTCATTTGGTTTTTTTGTAGCATTGGCTTTTGTGGCCGCTGCTATTATATTGGCTAATGAATTGAAAAGAAAAAGCAAACAGGGTCTTTTGCAGTATGAAGAAGCTAAAATTGTAGTGGGAAAACCCGCTTCTGCTGCAGAATTGCTGATCAATTTTGTATTGGGTTTTTTATTAGGATATAAGATAATAGGCGCTTTTATCTCCGACAGCCCTTTAACCGCAAATCCACCGGATTTTATTTTTTCGTTAGAGGGAAGCTGGACTATGGGAATTTTGCTGGGTTTGTTATTTACTGGACTGAAGTGGTGGGAAAAAAATAAGGAGAAGCTTGCAAAGCCGGAAGTAAGGACCATTCGGATATGGCCGCATGACCGGGTGGGGGATATCGTGATCTCCGCCGCTATCTTCGGGTTTCTGGGTGCGAAAATATTTCACAACCTTGAAAATTGGGATGAGCTGGTGAAAGACCCCCTCGGATCTTTACTCTCATTCAGCGGCCTGACATTTTATGGTGGTTTAATTTGTGCTGCTTTGGCGATATGGAGATACGCTCGCAAACATGGTATTGGTATCTGGCACCTGAACGATGCTGCCGCCCCGGCTTTGATGCTGGCTTATTCCATCGGCAGAATAGGTTGCCAGGTGTCTGGTGATGGAGACTGGGGAGTACTTAACAGTGCCTTTATCTCAAATGCCGATGGAACGGTATCTTCCGCAAATACCCAACAATTTTCGTCAGCCCTCCAGGCTAACAATGATTTTTTCGCTCGTCAATTCGGAAGTATTGAAAAGGTGCATCATATCAGTTTTCCTGCTCCCTCATTTCTGCCAGATTGGATGGTTGCATATACCTATCCTCATAATGTAATCAATGAAGGAATCAACTTCGCTGACTGTGCAGGTCAGTATTGTGCGTATCTACCTGTACCCGTATTTCCAACGCCCTTTTATGAAACGATCGCATGCTTTTTTCTTTTCATCATAATTTGGGCACTACGGAAAAAAGTGAAAGTGCCAGGCGCCATCTTTGCAATCTACCTTATATTGAACGGAGCAGAACGCTTCTTTGTCGAGAAAATTCGAATCAATACAACCTACAGTATATTTGGTTTTCATCCTACCCAGGCAGAGATTATTTCATTTTTTTTGGTAGTTATAGGTATTGCCTTACTCTTTATCTTAAAAAAGAGATATGAAACTCATAAGAAGATAGCCTGACCCTCTTTCAAATACTTTCCCGGTTCCATGTCAATGCCTTATGGTAGGTTTAACGTTTTCAGTGCCCCGTACGGGCTCTTCACATTACTCTAACGGTGATTTCCAATTTGGTTTATTTAGGCCACCACTAATCACTCCTATTCAGTTTTCAAACAGCTAAACACTTAATATACCAGTATTGCCGATGGCCAGTGAGAGAGCCAGTAAGTGAACTGGCTTTCAACCATGGTTTTTGAAATTAAAATGTAAAAAACGCAAGGGAATAACACTGGTTTACAGGATGAATAAAGAAGGATAAAAAGCGGGGACTAACTAACTTTAAAAAATTTATAACCCTTACACACTTGCTATTGCTCTTTCTTTTACATACTTTTAAATGTGGTTAGTGCAGTGATTGTGAAAAGGCGGCTAAGTGGCTGAGTATCAATAAAAATTATAAAAGCAAGTCGGCATAAAATCGCTTCTCATAAGCAGTTAGTTTTGGTTACGGCCCCTTTTTCTAAAGGGGCCTTCTTTTGAGGCTATCCTTTACTAGAAAGTGATACACGGCAGGTGGTGTTAGACCTGTTGGGTCTTGAAAATCTGCCAGTTTTAGGTATTATCACATTTAAATCGATAACCCTGACCAATAAATATTTAATTGCAGTTGATTTTTTTTATTTTTATACCATCTTCATTCATTTATTTCAATCTATAAAAATGCCTTCATTTGATATCGTAAGTAAAGTAGACCTGCAAACCCTGGATAACGCCATTAATACGGTAAGAAAGGAAATTACGACCCGGTTCGACTTCAAAGGATCACACGTGGTGATAGAATTGAACAAAAAGGACCTGAAGCTGAATCTGGAAGCGGATAGTGATATGAAGATCAGCCAGATCATTGATGTGCTCATTAGCAGGAGCATCAAACAAGGCCTGGCAGGGGAGGTGTATGATCTGTCAAAAGAAGCATTTCAAAGTGGTAAGGTAGTAAAAAAAGAAGTGGAAGTACGAAATGGCATTAAACAGGAAGATGCTAAAAAATTAGTCAAGCTCATAAAAGACAGTGGTCTGAAGGTTCAGCCTGCTATTATGGATGACATTGTCCGGGTAACCGCAAAAAAAATTGACGACCTGCAAGACGTCATCCAGGCAACAAAAGAAGGGAATCTCGGTCTGGCTTTACAATATGTAAACATGAAAAGTTAGGGCTGAAAATCCAAATTCTTTTTACCACATAGTTTCCTTAGTTTTGCAAATTATTAATATATATAACAGTACGGCAAAATCCGTACTACTTTAAAAGTGCAAGTTATGAAACAAGGTCTCCATCCTGGAAATTACAGGTTTGTTGTATTCAAAGACATGAGTAACGGTGATTCTTTCCTAAGCCGTTCAACGGCATCATCAAAAGAAAGCGTGAAATGGGAAGACGGAAATGAGTATCCATTGATAAAGCTGGAAATTTCAAACACATCTCATCCATTCTTCACCGGCAAATCGATGTTGGTTGATACCGCCGGTCGTATAGATAAGTTCAACAAGCGTTATGAAAAGAGGGCAAAATAGTACGTAATGAATTTTTAATCATATCCCTTTCTGATTTCAGGAAGGGATTTTTAATTTTAAACCGTGTCAACGAAAGTGTAGATTTATTCAATGAACCTTGTTGAAAATGATATTATTAAAAAGCAGTTGTTTCCTTTTACTTTAACGAGGTCCGTAGCTGATATTCGCATAGGAATTCTTACAATACGTGAAAAATGGAATCTGGTTAACCTGCAGGTTTCGCAAGATATACCATCTAACCTGCTTCCCTCAACAGACCTACTTTCATCTTTAAGTGCTGGTGATACACTTACATCTACTAGCAAAGGAGTCTTTATCACCCATCCCTGGCATATTTTTCAATACAATGATTTTGCAATCCGCGAAGACTTTGTGTTGCTGACTACAGGACGCATTTCCGGTTCTATATCGAAAACAAATCATGTTATTAGTCCGGAAAATGTTTTCCTTGAGGAAGGAGCCAGTGTAGAATATGTTACCCTGAATGCTTCAAAAGGACCTATTTACGTGGGTAAGAACGCCGTCATTATGGAGGGATCTATTATCCGGGGGCCTTTTGCTTTGTGTGAGGGTGCGATTGTAAAAATGGGAACCATGATCTACGGGGCTACTACCTTAGGGCCATTTAGTGTAGGCGGGGGTGAAATTAAAAATTCGGTTATATTTGGGTATAGCAATAAAGCGCATCACGGGTACCTGGGTGATTCGGTAATAGGTGAATGGTGTAATCTTGGTGCCGGCACATCCAATTCGAACCTTAAAAACAACGCTGGAGAAATAAAGATTTGGAACCCTACAACAGACGATTTCCTGGAAGCAGGAACAAAGTGCGGCTTGTTAATGGGAGATTTTAGCCGCAGTGCTATCAATACTTCGTTTAACACTGGCACAGTTACTGGCATCTGCTGTAATATCTTCTGCCAGGGTTTGACCAACTCCTACATTCCGAACTTTAGCTGGGGTGGGTACGAACCAGAATTATATGATTTTGACAAGGCAATACGTGACATCAATAACTGGAAAAAATTGAAGAATCATTTCCTTAGCGAAGAAGAAGTAGGGAAACTTAAAGACATTTATAATAATCATAATCAATAAGAATGAGAAAACAAATAGCGGCTGCCAACTGGAAAATGAACCTTGCTTACAAACAGGCGCAGGCATTGCTCGACGACATTTTCCAGTCAGATGTAGAAGTACACGCTCATCAACAGGTAATCTTTGCAGTTCCTTTTCCATACCTGGTAATGACCACTGATGCCATTACGGAAACAAACAATTACGCAGTTGCTGCCCAAAACTGCTACCATGAAGTGTCTGGCGCATATACCGGGGAGGTATCGGCTGATATGCTTTATTCTATTTCCATCCCTTATTGTATAGTAGGACATAGTGAACGGAGAGAATATTTTCATGAAACGAATGATATAATCGCAAAAAAGATTGACCTGTTACAACAGGAAAACATCATACCCCTATTTTGCTGCGGAGAACCGCTGGAAATCAGGGAAGCAGGCAACCAGGACCAATTTGTGGAGTTGCAACTCAAAGAATCATTGTTCCATTTAAGCGCAGAACATATTGCAAGAATCGTTATCGCGTACGAACCTATCTGGGCCATCGGAACCGGAAAAACCGCTTCTACCGCTGAAGCACAACAAATGCATGCCCATATTCGTGCAGTATTGGCCACGCAATTTGGAAACGACCTGGCAGAAAATCTATCGATCTTATATGGTGGAAGCGTTAAGCCATCCAACGCAAAAGAGATATTTTCCCAAAAGGATGTTGATGGAGGACTGGTTGGAGGCGCTTCTTTGATGGCACAGGACTTTATCCAGATTATAAAAGCCTTGAAATAGTTAATATTGCTATAAAGTCTCTGTTTACTCTAACTGAAGAATAGTTTTTGGATTCAATTCAGTGGAGGTTCATTCAATATGAAAAGAGATAAAAGTCTTCAGCCGTTATCACTACAACACCATGATGAATTATTAAGTTGCCTGCTTATTAAAAAAGGAGTCCAAAAAAAAGCAGCTATCGTATTGTTAGCGGACTTCACGAACGCATTCTGGAAAGACGATCTGCAGAAACATATAAATGCGGAAGAAGAATTACTCATACCGTTCCTCGTAAAGAACAAATTTGAGAACAGGTATATTAATATTATGAGAACGGATCATTCTATTATCCGTTCCGTTTTTGACAGGCTGAATACTTTCGATAACCGGCATAAAGTATTTGAAATTTTTGCCGTACTGGTGGAACAGCACATACGGTTCGAAGAAAGGTTTATTTTTGAAAAGGTGCAGGAAGTGTTATCCCAAAACGAAATGGAAGAGCTGGGCGTAAAACTCAAAGAAATTAAGTACAGGAAGTGCACCGATTATCCCATTAAATTTTGGGAGTAACACATGCGGTTCATGTTAGAAACGGCTAGGGTTGAAGGCTCATACAATAATAGCCAAGTCACTTTAACCCGACATTTCAGTTTTATATTCAGCACTTACCCGTGCTGCGATCGGAGCTTTTTCCGTTTCATTTAAACGGTCCAGATATAAAACGGTTGATTTTCCTTTTCTATCCGCTTCATACATCATGGTAAATTTTGCACCGAATAAGATTTCCTGTCCGGTATAGGAAGTCCGGCTAATGACTGTATTGGAAAACGCCTCATCAAATGCCTTTACATAAGCTATAAATTCTATCTTAATATTTTCCAGGTCTTCCCGGCTTAAATTGTACAATGGGCTCACTTCGTTGATGGGGTGAACAATCGTCCAGCTTAGGGTCAGAGAATTTAGCTTTGAAATTTCAAGGTCAAGGGTATAGAATTTATTGACCAGGCTGCCATTTTCTTCCAGTTCCATAGCAAGGGTTAGTTTCGTTTCTACTTCAGTTAGCTGGTTATTTTTATAGGGTACCATTCGAAACATAAGCCCCGTAATGTCTTTATAAGGCCCGATGACCATATTATGACTAAAGCGAAGAAAGGTGCGGGGCCTTGAAAATCTACCATAAAATAAACCAGTCACCACAGCAAAGCTCAACAAACCGGTCAAAGCTTCCATAGCGGCAATTGTACTGGTAAGAAAACTGGAAGGGCTTATTCTTCCGTAGCCAACCGTGGTAAAAGTTTGTGAACTGAAGAAAAAAGCTTCTGCAAAATTAAAAAACGGGGAACCAGCTGAAATACCATGCAGTTCATCAATACCAATTAAATAATAGACCGTGGCAAATACAAGGTTTATAATGACGAAAAAACTGAAGATTGAAAAAAGGAATTTCCACCTGGGCAAGCTCAGCATGGTATGATATAAGCTATAACGCCTCAGGAAACCTATACCGGTTTTTTTCACATTGGCAACACCGTCCTTGTTAATAAAACGCCCGGCATTATACGAACTGTTCGATCCGAAGCCTGTGTTGTTCTCATCCTTAACCTTCGTATAAAATGATTTAAATGCCATTGTAATTTATTTAAAATGATATGCCTGACTGATGCATTCTTCAGCGTTTCGAAAGTTTTAACATTAAAGTGAATCCATACGAGTCGGCAATTTTGATAGGTTCGTGAATTTAGGCATTAATTGACAGTAAAAATTCAGCGAATCGGCTGCCGATACTAAAAGTGTAGATTTGTTGTTGTTGAAAGGCAGTTCGCATGAAGTGGTCGCTGCAGATAATTTATGGTCTACCAAAAAATTTTATACCAGAGCTTTTTGTGGCGGGGTTTGTACTTTGCCTCTACATTTTTGTTGAATATTTTATTTGCAAGGTTTTACCAGGCTTCTATCAGTGGTTCCATTTTTTTTCTCACTAATTTTTATGCGTTGATACTACTGGTTGGCAGTTTAAGCCTGGAATCAGGTTTCGGCTTTTATGTTGCCAGGAAGGAAATATCAACAGCAAAGCTGGTGAATGTGTCCATTGTTTGGGCATCTGTAATTGGGCTTTTTATTTTCAATGCTTTCCGTTTATTAAACGATGATCAGCCCGGCGGGTTTTCAAGAAACCTATTTCTTTTTTCTTCCATCTCCTATGTATGCGGCATTTTACTGACTAATTACTGCGCAGGTT